>DASZCH010000090.1:0-29091 GCA_035943235.1 Candidatus Acidiferrales bacterium | reverse complement strand
TCCCAGTCCCCGCCATTGCCGCGCGGAACTGCGCCATGTTATTGACGGGCTTATGGTTAACCTCAACAATTACGTCACCCCTCTGGAGTCCCGCCTCTGCTGCCGCGCTCGACTGATCGACCGAGTCCACCACAACTCCATGTGCGGACGCAGGCAAGTCCAGTTGTTGAGCGATCTGCGGCGTTACGTTCTCCACTTGCACGCCTTCGAGCGCCTTGCTGCTGTTTTCCCCCGAACTCCCTCCTTCCGCGGCAGAGGCCGATGTTTCGCCCCGCTCCGGCAGTTGCCCCAACGTCACTGGCAATTCGAATGTCTTCCCGTCGCGGAACACCTTCAACTGCACTGACGTGCCCGGCGCCGTGCTCGCAATCCTCGCCGACAAGTCTCCCGCGCCATTAACTGGCTGCCCGTCGACAGCCAGAATAATGTCGCCGCGGCGCAGGCCTGCTTTCGTGCCCGGCGTCCCGGCCTGAGCGTCTTCTACAAGCGCCCCGTTGCCGCCGCCCGTATAGCCGAATTGCTTCGCAAATTCCGGCGTCAGGTCTCTGATGTAAACGCCCATATAACCGCGTGCTACTTTCCCGTGTTCGATAATTTGCTCCATGATATTGCGCGCCATGTTGATCGGAATCGCAAACCCAATTCCTTCGTTTCCGCCCTCTCCATTCATCGAAGACCCGCTCGAGATGATTGCTGTGTTGATTCCCACCAGGTCTCCATGCAAATCGATCATCGCGCCGCCGGAATTTCCAGGATTGATGGCTGCATCCGTTTGAATGAAATCCTCATACGCCTGCTTGCCCTGTTCTCGACTCTCAAGATTAAGGCTGCGGCCCGTTGCGCTCACGATTCCCATCGTCGCCGTTTCGCCGATTCCAAATGGATCGCCAATGGCAAACACCACGTCTCCCACTTGCAGTTTCGATGAATCCCCCAGCGCGATTGTCGGCAGGCCGGTGGCGTCAATCTTCACGACCGCGATATCCGTCAGCGGATCCGTACCCACCACTTTTCCCGTGTAATTCTTGTTGTTCCACACCACCGTGATGCTTCCGCCGTGCGCCACCACGTGATTGTTCGTCAATATGTAGCCGTCCGGATTGATGATTACGCCCGACCCTAAACTCGTCTCCCGCTCCGTTTGCGGCCTGGCCCGCCCGCCGAATTGATTCCCGAAAAATTGCTGAAAAAACGGATCGTTGAAGAAGCCCGGCATATTCTGCTGCACCTTGATTACTTTCGTGGTCGATATATTCACCACCGCCGGCAGCGCCGGCCGCACCACCGATGCAAATCCGTTCGCAAAGGCACCCAGACGAACCGGGTCCACATTTCCTGCCAATGTCAGCGGAACTCGCGGAGCGCCCAGCACCTTCTGCCCCGCCCATCGCACCGCCCACGTGCCCAAAAACGCGCCGGCAATCAGCGCAACGACCAGTATGCTCGCTCCCACCCACCGCCGTACTTGATACACTTCCTTACTCATGTGACTTCATCTCCTTTTTTCGGTTCTTCACGGACACAATCGCCCGTTTAATTAGACGTTTCAAAAACTCAAAAGTGTTTTCGATAAAGCGGCTGAACTATAAGCCATGAAGTCTTGAGGTCGTTGCGTTTCCAGCCTGTGGAATATTTATTGCGAGTTTTATTTGCGGCGAACATCATGCGCAACGCCAACTTCAGGCCCTATTCAGCACCCAGGCCATAATTTTATTTTACCGCCGAATCCGCATCCTTCAACTTAAATTGATTAATTTTGCCATCGCGCGCCTACACTCTGTTTTTTGTAGGTCGCCTTTATGCCTCCCACCTCTTGCGCAGGACGGGCCAAAGCATCTTCATCTGCGGCCCGCTGACCCACATAAAATTAGATGCGCTCACAAGCCTCCGCGTCAGCCGCTTGCGCCATGCCTCGCGATTTGACAGAATGTCCGCCGCTCAAAAAATGGGATGCTTCTAAGTCGGGACGCAGGACACTCTGACGTAAACGGAGACCTAAGAAAATGACTCGCAAATCCCTCGCAACCTTCACACTCGCCGCCTTACTTTTTTTCATCGTTGGCATCGCCTTCGCCGCCACCGCAAATAATCGTCCCGCGTCTCCCGACTCCGAAAATGACGCCATGCTTCCCGCGCTCTCTTCCATTGCCGGCCATGGCATGCTGGACATTCATGCCTATCGCGAACTCGAGGATTTGAGCGACGACGTCGGCGCGCGCGTTACCGGCTCGCCGCAATGCAACGCGGCGATTCAGTGGGGCCTCGACACCATGAAGAAAATCGGCCTCCAAAACGTCCACGCCGAACCCTGGCAAATTTTTCGCGGCTGGACCCGCGTTTCCGCCAACGCGGAAATCATCTCACCCGCTCCCCACAAACTCATGGTCGACTCCATGGGCTGGGTTGGCTCCACTCCCGCCGGGGGCGTCGACGCGGGCGTCGTCACCGTCAACGTTTACAATCTCCAGCAGGAAGAAGCACAAAATTCCGCCAACTGGCGCGGCAAAGTCATCATGGCCGTGCAGCAAGGCCCGCGCCCGGAAAACGGCATGGCTGTCTTCGCGCAATTCGGTTCCTTCCTCAAAAAGGCCCATGACGCGGGCGCTGTCGCCGTCATCGGCGGGCAGGGCGGCGGCAAATCCCAGGGCATGCACCTCACGCACACCGGCGCGCTCGGCTTCAACACCTTCTACGACATTCCTGTTGTCAGCATCGCCGCCGAAGACCAGGAAATTCTCGAGCGTCTCATCGCCCGTGGCAAGACCGTCCGCATCCATATGAACGTGCAAAACAAAGTCACCGACGGCCCTGTCAATACTGCCAACGTCGTCGGCGAAATTCCCGGCACCGAACATCCCGAACAAATCATCGTCGTCGGCGGCCATCTCGATTCCTGGGATCTCGCCGAAGGTTCCACTGACGACGGCGCTGGCGTCGCCACCACTCTTGGTGCCGCCGAAGCCATCGTCCGCTCCGGCTTCAAGCCGCTCCGCACCATTCGCTTCGTTCTCTTCACGGGAGAAGAAGAAGGCCTTCTCGGCTCCCTCGCCTACGTCAAGACTCATAAAGACGATATGAAAGATCATGTCGCTGCCGTCATTCTCGACAACGGTCAGGGCCCTGTCACCGCGCTAAATATGGGTGGCCGCGACGATCTCGTTTCTGCCGCATCCGAATTCGCGTCCACGCTCAATGCCTTCGGCAAAATTACCGCCGACGAAAAAACCGAATTCGGCACCGACGCCGGCCCCTTCATTCTCGCAGGACTCCCCGGCATCAATCTCGACCAGGACTCGCCCGAATATCGCTACACCCATCATTCGCCCGTCGACACATTCGATAAAATTGACGAAGCTGTCCTCGATCGCGACGCCACCGTCCAAGCCCTTGTCGCTTTTTGGATCGCAGATCGTCCGGAGCGCCTCGCTTCTCCCTGGCCCCCGGAAAAATCCGCCGAAATGCTAACCAAAACTCACGACGACGTTTTCCTGAAATTGTTCGGCCTATGGCCCTTCGGCAACAGTCCACAGCAGTAGCCGGCGTGGCTCTTGCTGCGGCTCCGCCAAATCCGAATTCAAACGGAACTAAATCCGCCGCCGACTGTTCAGCCACGCCGCAAATTTGAAATTCTAATGACCACTTGGGGATTAGAAATCCCCGTAACTCACACAAAACAAACAGCGGAGCTACATCCTAATCGGTACAAAACAGCATGTTTCGTTCACGCGTAATTTTCGCCATGCGCAAAGAAAAACCGCGGCTCGCAAGCAACGGGAGCAGAATAAAGTCAGAGTAAACACCACGAAATTCGCCTACTTTCAGGTGCGGCCAATCTCTGATAGGATGGTCTCCATCATTTTATGGAATGAATCGGAGAAACAATGGCGCTCGTTTGCGAAATCTGCGGCAAGAAACCAAGTTTTGGCAACACAGTCAGCCACGCCAACAATCTGCGGCGCCGGCGATGGAATCCGAATTTGCGGCGCGTCAAGGCGGTCATTGACGGCGCGCGAAAACACGTCCGCGTTTGCACCGCTTGCATCCGCGCCGGCCGCGTCCGGAAGGCCGCCTGAACCGCTCGCTTATTACGTCTCTCGAAGGAGCTCCACGTTGCTGAAAAAATTAACGCTTCTCGCGGCCCTCGCGGCCTGCGTGCTGGCAACTTCGTGCCGGAACCAACAGGCTCCCAGCGCGAACGTCTGGGCCACCGTGAACGGAACGCAGATCGACCGCAGTGAAGTCGAAAAATATTTCCGCAGCCGCGCGCAATCTCAGGGCGCGCCGTCTTCCCACGACGAAGCCCTTTCGCTCAAGCTGAGCATTCTCGATCAGCTCATCAATAATGAAATCCTCTTCCAACGCGCAAAGGCTGCGAACCTGATCGCCACGGACGGCGAAGTGGAAAATAAATTCAATGAATCGAAGGCTACCTTCACGGAGGATGAATTCCAAAAGAAGCTGCAGGAGAATGGGTTAACAGTCGACGATCTGAAAAAGGAACTTCGCCGCGAACTCTCGATTCAAAAATTGCTCAACCGTGAAGTGGTTTCTAAAATCACCATCACGGACGCCGACGTCACCGAATTTTACAATCAAAACAAAGCGCAGTTCAGCGTCGCCGAACCGCAGTATCACGTCGCGCAAATTGTCGTCACCCCGCACCCCGATCCCGCCATTCATAATCGCAAGCTCGACGATGCCAAAACACCGGCCGAGGCCAAGACGAAAATTGCCATGCTTGAATCACGTCTCGCCTCCGGCGCCGATTTCGCCCAGCTTGCCATGGATTATTCCGAGGACTCGAACGGCTCGAACGGCGGCGATCTTGGATTTATTCCGCAGTCTTCCCTGAATCAAACCGATCCCGCGCTCAAGAACGCCGTGCTAGGCCTTCAGTCGGGCCAGGTGAGCAAGCCGGTCGAACTCAGGGATGGCGTTCATATTTTGAAGCTGATTGCGCGCGAACCCGCGGGTCAACGGCAAATCTCCGATCCTCAGGTGCAGCAATCGATCCGTGCCACGCTGCAGAACCGGCGCGAACAATTGCTGCGCGCCGCCTATTTGACTAACGCGCGCGATCAAACCCGCGTGGCGAATTACCTTGCGAAGGAAGTAGTGGAATCCGCAGGCAAGCTTCCCGCTGACGCCGCCGCCCAAAATTAAAAGTTCCCGGACAATGAAGTCCGTTCGAGCCTGTTTGCCTGGCTGATTTCTTCCGCCTGATCTTGGCTCACGCAATTACGGCGAGAACTTCACCCGCGTTGACGGTTTGTCCTTCATGCGCCGCGATGCGCTCGATTGTACCGGCTTTTGGCGATTTGATTTCGTTCTGCATTTTCATCGCCTCGACCACCAGCAATCCTTGTCCGGCCTCAACCAATTCTCCTGCCCGCACCATCACGCGCACGATCTTTCCGGGCATCGACGAAACCACTTGCTGATGTCCTTCCGCGGCCGCAAGTTCATTTCCGTCGCGCCGCCACCGCCGCGGATCGATAATCACGATTGGAAATTCCCGGCGGTCGATTTGCACGCGCAGCCCGCTCGCGCCTGACTCGATGCGCGCTTCAAATGCTTCTCCGTCGATCAAAATGGAATAAACTTCGGGCTGAATTTCCGCTACGTCGGCGTGCACATCACGGCCATCGATGCGAAAATGAATTTGCTTGCCGTGACGCTCGATTTCAATATTGCGTGCGCTTTCTCCGATCCTCAGTTCGAGTTTCATTTGCGGCGCGGCTCGTTCGCAAGTTGCTCGCGGCGGCCTTCGATCTTCCAACGCGATGCCGAATCATTTAGCGCGGGACGCGCCGGATTTGTCGCGGCTCGATGGTTCATGTGCCACATCGCCGCTGCCAAAGCCGCGGCATCTTCTGCAAGTGAATCGCGTTTGGATTTCTGCGGCGCTGCCGCCGACGCGCGCGTGACGGGGCGCAGCAGAAACTCGTCGAGCCATTTCGTGTGCACGTCGCCGCGCGCAAATTCCGGCTCAGCCAAAATTCTGCGGAACAGCCCGACGTTTGTCTTGATGCCCGCCGTATAATATTCATCGAGCGCGCGCCGCATCCGCGCAATCGCCTCGCTGCGATCGCTGCCCCACGCAATCAATTTACCGAGCATGGGATCGTATTCGGTCGGCACAGTCCATCCGGCGTAAACTCCATCATCGAGGCGAATTCCGGGGCCCGAGGGGATGCTGCGCGCCATAATTGTCCCCGGCGAAGGAAAGAAATTGTTGTCCGGATCTTCCGCATAAATGCGGCACTCGATGGCGTGGCCGCGCAGCTCAATATTTTCTTGCGTAATTGGCAACGGCTCGCCGGCGGCGGTGCGAATTTGCAGTTTCACCAAATCGCACGAGGTCACCATTTCGGTCACCGGATGTTCGACCTGCAGGCGCGTATTCATTTCCAGGAAATAAAACTTCCGCTGCGCATCCACCAAAAATTCGAGCGTGCCGGCATTCGTGTAGCCGCCCGCGCGAGCAAGTTTCACCGCCGCTTCACCCATCGCTCGTCGCAACTCCGGCGTCATGGCGGGAGACGGCGCTTCTTCAATCACTTTCTGGTAGCGGCGCTGCACGGAACATTCGCGCTCGCCCAAATAAATCATGCGGCCGTGGTGATCGCCCAGAATTTGAATTTCGATGTGCCGCGGATGCATGAGAAATTTCTCGAGGTACATGCGGCCGTCGTTGAACGCGTTGGTGGCTTCGGACGAAGCATCGCGCCACGCGGCGGCGAGCTCGCTTTCGCGCTCGACTAACCGCATCCCCTTGCCGCCTCCGCCGGCCACGGCTTTGAGCACCACAGGAAATCCAATTTGCCGCGCGATTTCTGCGGCGTCGCCGATTCGCTCGATGGGATCGAGCGTGCCGGGAACCGTGGGAACATCCGCTTCGCGCGCGAGTTGCCGCGCAGCTGTCTTCGAGCCGAGACGCTCCATCGCTTCGGGCGACGGTCCAATGAAAGTGACGCCCGCTGCGGCGCAGGCTCTCGCGAGATTCGGATTCTCCGCAAGAAATCCGTAGCCGGGATGCAGGGCGTCGCAACCGGAAGCGCGCGCCACGTCGATAATTCTGTCGATGACAAGATAACTTTCGCGCGAAGGGGCGGGGCCGATCGCGTACGCTTCATCGGCCATGCGCACGTGGAGCGACGCGCGATCCGCGTCGCTAAAAACCACTACAGCGGCAATGTTCATTTCGCGGCACGCACGCAGAATGCGCACCGCGATTTCTCCACGATTCGCGATCAGGATCTTCTTGAACATTTGAATAGAAAAAGCGCCGCGACGAATTCTAGCATGCGACGGTTCTTTCTGAATTGATTCAGGATCGATGACGACGAAATACACCCCACGAAATGTTACAACGGGATGTTGCCGTGCTTTTTGCGGGGGTTTGAGTCACGCTTGTTTTCCAGGGAGCGGAGAGCGGTGATGAGTTTTGCGCGAGTTTCAGCGGGGGTAATGATGGCATCGATGTAGCCGCGCTCGGCGGCTACGTAAGGATTAGCGAAACGCTCGCGAAACTCCGCGATTTTCTCCCGACGCAAATTCTCACGCTCGGATTCAGGCGCGCGCTCAATTTCGCGTCTGTAGACGATATTCACCGCGCCTTCGGGACCCATGACCGCAATTTCCGCCGTCGGCCAAGCGAAATTAATGTCCGTACGGATGTGTTTCGACGACATGACGCAATACGCGCCGCCGTAGGCCTTGCGCGTGATGACCGTGATTTTGGGTACAGTAGCTTCTGCATAAGCAAAAAGCAATTTTGCACCGTGCTTGATGATGCCGCCGAATTCCTGCTGCGTGCCGGGCAAAAATCCAGGAACATCTTCGAAGGTAATCAGGGGAATATTGAAGGCGTCGCAAAACCGCACGAAGCGCGCGCCCTTCACTGACGCGTTGATGTCCAGCACGCCCGCGAGAAAGGCCGGCTGATTCGCGACGATGCCCACGGGACGGCCGTCGAGGCGCGCGAAACCCACCACAAGATTCTTCGCGTAGTGTTCGTGGACTTCGAAGAAATATTTTTCGTCGACGATCGCGTGAATAACGTCTTTCATATCGTAAGGAACCATCGGATCTTCGGGGATGACGGAATTGAGCGAGGCGTCGGCGCGAGTCGCAGGATCGTCAGTGGCACGGCGGGGCGGATCGTCAAGATTATTGGAGGGCAGGAAGCTCAAGAGCTCGCGAATCATCGCGAGACATTCCTTGTCGTCACGCGCGATGAAATGAGCGACGCCGCTCTTGGCGTTGTGCGTCATCGCGCCGCCGAGTTCGTGCTTGGTGACTTCCTCATGCGTGACGGGCTTGATGACGTCGGGGCCAGTGACGAACATGTAAGAAGTCTTCTCCGTCATGAAAATAAAATCTGTGATGGCCGGAGAATAGACGGCACCGCCGGCGCATGGGCCCATGACGGCGCTGATTTGCGGGACCACGCCGCTGGCAATCGTGTTCAGCAGAAAAATATCGGCGTATCCGGCGAGAGACATCACACCTTCCTGAATGCGCGCGCCTCCGGAATCGTTCAAGCCAATCACAGGCGCGCCCGTGCTCATCGCGAGCTTCATGACTTTCGTGATTTTGCCGGCGTTCGATTCGGAAAGCGAGCCGCCGAAGACGGTGAAGTCCTGCGCGAAAACGTAAATCAGACGCCCCTCGATGCGTCCAAAGCCGCAAACGAAGCCGTCGCCGGAAGGGCGCTGCTCGGTCATGCCGAAATCGGTGCAATGATGCTTGACGAATTCGTCCAGCTCTTCGAAAGAATTTTCGTCGAGAAGCAATTCGATGCGCTCGCGCGCGCTAAGTTTTCCTTCTTTATGCTCGCGCTCGCGGCGTTCAGCGCCGCCACCTGCTTCGGCTTCTGCGCGGCGATGCGCAAGTTCGTCGAGAGGATTGTTGGAATGTTTTTTCGGGTTCATGTTGGAAGGCTAGCCTGCCACAGAGGAGCGAAGGCGGCAAGTGCGAGAGAAGAAGGCATGAGTGCGCGGCTATTGAATCGTGGCTAGCCGAAAGCCGCCGCACCCTTCACAGTCTTTGCCGGCCGCAAGAAAGTCAAAGGAGGATCGCTGGGAAAAATCTAACTGAGGCCGGACCAGTCGTCGGCGATCAGGATGGAATTGCTGGGATTCGCGGGGTCGTATTTGACACCGACGGGCTGGCCGGCGACGACGCGTTCGAGGCAGGCCTGTTCCTCGAGGCCGGTGATGTCTTGCGCGGCTTCGTACGTGACGCCGGAAATGGAATAGGAATAGAGAAGCATCCGGTGTGTCATCGTTTTGTTTATCGCTTTCAATTTTGCCGCGTGAGTGCGTTTCGCATTCTCTTGCTCAGCCGCTCGCTCGACAATCTCCACCACTTGGCCGTCGACGATGCGGCCCACTCGATTCAAATACGAACGGCGCTCGCGTTCGACCTCTTTCGTATCTGTCTCGCGGCCGAAGAGCCAACTCCAACTCAGCGCGGCAATCACCGCGATCAGGGCGAAGATAAGGGCCAGTTCGTGCCAATGCGCTGCGATTTTCAAAAATGTCCACCTTCAAAAACTGCAGGTTACATGCGCAGGGTGCAACCGCACCTCATCTCAAAATTATACCCGCGAAAAATCGTTATGATTTCACGAAGCAAGAGCCATTCACCGGAAAAGATATCATCAAGACCGGCGGGAATCGCGTCACCCGTTATCCGGATCCGCGCAGGGCATTGCGCACGGGATTCCGCAATGTGCCGACGCCATTGATGGTGACTTCGACCACATCGCCGGCGGCGAGCGGGCCCACACCCGAAGGAGTTCCGGTGGCGATTACGTCGCCGGGAAGGAGCGTCATCACTTGCGAGATCCATTGAATTATAACGCCGACGGGGAAAATCATTTCGGCGACGCGCGCGGACTGGCGCTTTTTGCCGTTGAGAAAAGTTTCCACGGCCGCGGCAGAGAGATCGAGTTCCGTTTCGATGAACGGGCCGAAAGGGCAGAACGTGTCGAAACTTTTGGCGCGAGTGAATTGGATGTCTTTTTGTTGCAGATCGCGCGCAGTGACATCGTTGAGACACGTGTAGCCGAGGACGTAAGATCCAGCGTCCGCGGGGCTTTTCAGGTGCGAGCAAGTTTTGCCGATGACAATGGCGAGCTCGCCTTCGTAATCGACGCGCTCGGAGTGTGGCGTTAGCACGATAGGATCGCCGGGCGCGAGGATGGAGGAAGGCGGCTTAAGGAAAATCAGAGGCTCTGTCGGGAGATCGTTCCCGAGTTCGGCAGCATGCTCCCTGTAATTGCGGCCGACGCAGACGATTTTCGATGGCTCGCAGGGCGGCAACAGCTTCACAGCAGAAAGGGGCCAGCTTCCGCCCGATTTTTTTGGAGCAGCCAGAGGCAGATGAAACGGCGCGGCGATCTCGGACAGGCGATCGCCCGTGAGAATCCCATAGTGCGCGGCGCCTTTTTGCGTTCCTTGGTCGACAAGCTGGAAACGGCCGAGCTTCATCGATGAGGAGTGTGGATGTGGCGTGCGGCCGGGTCGTGCGACACACCGAGAACCATCCAGGCGACCCAGGAAACTGCGGCAACCAAGCCATAGAAAACGAGTCCGAGGACCAAGACCTCAAATGGCGTGGGTCCCAGCGAGGTAAACAGATTCGAGAAATACATTCCCGCGAAATCGTAGCCGAGAGCGAAAATGCTCCATGCAAGGAGCGCGGACGCGAACATGCGGCGGGCGTGCGCGAGAAACACGAAAATCGGAATGAGCATGACCAGGCCGAAAGTGGCGCGGCAAACATCATTCCGAAGCGTGGCCAGGGATTCCAGGGCCGGCAGACGATCTGCGACGAAAAGCGATGCAAGCATGATGAGCACCAGGAGACCGCCGGTGAGCACGCCGATGCGCAGCGGCGCGATGGCGTAAAGAACGCGCATGCGCGACCGGTGAGTCTCTGGCGAGTTCATGATTTCGCCGTCTCCTATTCGTTCATGGCCGGAAGATTGACGGTGACGGAAGTGCTGGGAGCGCTTTCGTTCCCAAAGGTGTCAACCGCCGTGACTCGATAGAAAAACTTCCTACCCGCTACTGGTGGGATATCACGAAAAGTGGGCGTTAGCAATGGCCTGCCGGTCAACCTGTACCAACTGTTCGTGTGATCAGTGTTCGGGCTGCTCCGGTAGATGTTGTATCCCGCCACTCCGGTTGCATCGCTGATGTCCCAGGAGAGATCAACGTGCGCGGGCGTGGACGCGGTGGCTGGCGCGACGGCGGCGACGAGTCCCGTGGGCGCTGGCGGAGGGAAAGTGTCGCGCGGAGTGACTTTGATGGTTGCCGAAGGCTCCGATTCGACTGCAGCCGCCGCGTATTGCGCGATGCTGACTGCGTAGTAGGCGTAAGTCTGGCCGAAAGTGAAATTCTCGTCGCGATAGGGCGGCGATGAGATTTCGGCGATTTTTTGGAAAGCTTCGGCGGTGGAGGAAGCGGCGGTTGCGGCAGGGTTCAGGGGCGAAGTACCTGTCGAACTACTTGCGTTGATTGCACGATAAATTTGGTAGCGCAGGGAGATGGGGCCGAGCATCGCGGGCGCTTGTGGGATCGGGGGCGGCATCCAGGAAAGAATAATCGCCGAGCGGGTGACCTGGGCCTGCAAGTCTAAGATAGGCTGCGGCGCGGGAAAAATCGGGACAGCGACCAGATTGGAATCAGCGGAATCGTGTTTCGCGGCGCGCGTGCGGACCATGTAAACAGCTTCGCTCCCTGCGTGTGCCAAAAGATCGTCGGGCGAAAGGACGTCTGAAAAAGAATATGGCTCGCCGGCGCGATATTGCTGAAGCGTCTGCGAGGGAATCGTGACGAGTTGCTGGCGCGGCGGAGCGAGCGAAGCGTTCTTCTGCGTCGCTGCTGGCGCGGGAACGAACTCGCGGTAAATATCAACCTGCGGAGGAGCGGCAAGCGGGCGGCCTTGCACGGTTTGCTTGGGCAGCGTGAATGTGACTGCGACGCTGCCGCCGATTTGGCGCGCGGAGAGGTCTGAGATGGGCGTCGGCGCGGGCGGACGGCGCGTGATGGGTTGCCCCGGCGCGGCGCATCCATCGAGGATTACTGGGGCGATGAAATTCAAAAAGAGAGAAACGAAAATCAGCGATACAAAAACGCTTCGCGCTGGGACGCGGCTCAGCGGCTCCGAGTTACGAAACTTCAGGAGATGTTTAGAAGTTGGATAGCAATTCACCAAAGTCGCCGCGCCCATGATACCGCTTAAGAGGATTCCGTATCGAGGAAAACCGTCACCCTTAACACCGAAGTGTCGGCACCTAACTCTTGCTGATTTGGCTCAATAGCCTAGTGCGGCACATCCCTTGAGCCAGTTTTTCTCCAGAGGCTCGCCCGACACTTCAGCTCTCAGTTTCCAAACGAAACAACCTAGTTTCTCGAGTTGTCTTGGATATGGTTTGCCTTCCTTTCGAGCGAGGAATGGCTGGAAATTCATAAGTTCAAGGTGTTTCGGGATTGGACCAGAAATCGTAACGTCGTATTTGTAGCCAAAGTCTTTGTTTCTCCAATAGCGGGAGTACGTCGGCAGTAACCGCGCGGTGTCAGGATTGGCCAGCAGGCTAGATAGTGCTGCAAGCTCCCGGTTCGAAAGTTGTTTCTTCTCGAATCCGACATTACGAAAATCGACCTTCCGCATGGGGTTAGCTTCCGCGAAGCCATCTGAATAGACGCGCAGGTAAACCAGCGTCTCATTTCGTTGAGCGTCCCAGGAGTTACGGATGACTTCAAGAAGGACGGTCCTTGTTGGATTCTGCGGCCTCGACTGCGCTGCGAAAAAAAATATAGACGCTAAGAACGCCACAGCGAGGAGCGACGATTTCACTCTGATGGTAAACATCCTTGTACTCCCGTGCGAATTCAAGAACCGCACCCTTTGAAAACGAAGTGTGCGGCACCGGGCAAAAGCAGATTCCTCGTCGCGACTGCTTCTCGGAATGACTACAGTTTTTTTGCGGGGGAGCCTGCCGCCCTGAAGGCGCCGCTACAAAAACGTTTCCGCATGCGCGAGGCTAGAGGATGTACCGGCTAAGATCCTGGTCCTTGACGACGTCGGTTAGCTGCTTTTGAACGAAGGCGGCGTCGATTTTGACGGTGCGCTTCTTCATGTCGGGCGCGTCGAAGGAAATTTCCTCAAGAACTTTTTCGAGAATGGTATGCAGGCGGCGCGCGCCGATGTTTTCGGTTTGCTCGTTGACGAGCGCCGCGAAGCGCGCAATGGATGCCACACCATCGTCGCTGAAATTCATTTTCAGGCCTTCGGTGTCGAGCAGCGCGATGTATTGCTTGATGAGCGCGTTTTTCGGCTCAGTGAGAATGCGAACGAAATCAGCTTCCGAGAGCGAGCTCAGCTCGACGCGAATCGGGAAGCGGCCCTGCAATTCGGGAATCAAGTCGGAGGGTTTGGTGGTGTGGAACGCGCCGGCGGCGATGAACAAAATATGATCGGTGCGCACCATGCCGTAGCGCGTGTTGACGGTAGTGCCTTCGACAATGGGCAGAATGTCGCGCTGGACGCCTTCGCGCGAAACGTCCGGGCCGTGGCCGGACTCGCGGCCGGCGATTTTGTCGACCTCGTCGATGAAGAGAATGCCCATCTGCTCAACGCGATCGACGGCGATCCGCGTCACCTGCTCCATGTCCAGGAGTTTGTTTTCTTCGTCCTGAATTAAATAATCGTAGGCTTCGGCGACGGTCATTTTGCGTTTCTTTTTTTGCTGGCCGAACATTCCAGAGAGCATGTCCTTAACGTTGATGTCCATTTCCTCGACGCCCTGGCTGGAAACGATTTCGAATGCGGGCATCATGCGCTCGCGGACTTCGACTTCCACCATGCGCTGGTCGAGCTTGCCTTCACGCAACTGCGTCCGCAATTTCTCACGCGTGCGTTGCGCAATTTCCTTGCGTTGAGCCTCTGATGCGGCCGTTGTGGTGCTTTCGATGGTTGCCGGAGGAGGCGAAGAAGGTAGAAGCAAATCGAGGAGACGTTCCTCGGCGGCTTGCTCGGCGCGCTCGGCGACTTCGTCGAGCTTTTCCTCTCGCACCATGTCGATGGCCACTTCGACCAAATCGCGCACCATGGATTCCACGTCGCGGCCCACGTAGCCGACTTCGGTGTATTTCGAGGCTTCCACTTTCACAAAAGGGCAGCCGGCAAGGCGCGCCAGCCGGCGCGCTATTTCCGTTTTACCGACTCCGGTGGGGCCGATCATCAAAATATTTTTGGGCAGGACGTCTTCGGCCATCTCCGGCGGAAGTTTTTGGCGGCGGACGCGGTTGCGCAGCGCAACAGCGACGGCGCGCTTCGCCGGCGTCTGGCCGATAATATATTTGTCGAGCTCAACGACGATTTCGCGTGGCGTCAACTCGTCAAACGACGGCATCGGCTCCGGTTCCGCCGCGGGAGATTCGCCGTTGAGATAAATCACCATGTCTTTTCCATCCTTACCCTTTTCGTTCACGGAGCCTCGCTTGCGTGTCCATAACCGGCTGTACTAGAGTTCCTCGATGGCGAAATTGCCGTTTGTATAGATGCAGATTTCGCTGGCGATGCGCATGGCCTCTTGCGCGATGTCTTTCGCGTTCATTTTCGTGTGTTTCGCCAGCGCACGCGCGGCGGAAAGCGCGTACGGGCCGCCGGAGCCAATCGCGCAAATGCCGTCGTCGGGCTCGATCACGTCGCCATTGCCGGAAAGCAAAAAAGTGGATTTCGCATCGGCGACGATCAAGAGAGCCTCAAGATGGCGCAGAGAACGATCCGTGCGCCATTCTTTCGACAGCTCAACCGCGGCGCGCGCGAGATTGCCGTGATACTCCTGCAATTTGTTTTCGAAGCGCGTGAAAAGCGAAAGCGCGTCGGCGGTGCTGCCCGCGAATCCCGCCAGGATTTTGTCGCTAAAGAGGCGGCGAATTTTTTTCGCGTTGTGTTTCACCACGCCTTCGCCGAGCGTGACCTGGCCGTCGCCCGCAAGCACGACGTGGCCGTCTTTGCGCACGCACAATACCGTGGTGCTGCGTATCCGTGGACCTTTATGCTTCATAGGCATCCTGCGATTATACCCTGAGGCTTGCTTCGCAACCAAAGAGGCGTCGCGCGGGCAGGGTACGTTTGGAATTTGACGGATTCGAAGAGATGATTGGAGCGTAAAGAATAAGGAATAAGGAGGAGGTGGCATGAAACTCCGAATCGCGATTTGGTCGGGTGTGGGCGCGCTGGTCGTGGTTTTTTGGACCCTCTACATCTCTGCAACGTCACCAACTCCACTTGGTACTGTGTGGACTCTGACCTATCTCACTTGCCCCATTGCGCTGGCTCACCATTACACCCACAGTTTCTATTTTGTTCTTTTTATGAATGCTGCCACGTATGCGCTGGTCGGTACGATCGTGGAAACCATGCGAAGGCACTACACGCGCCGCTTGATTTCAAACTGACCTAATATCGCCACGCGCGCGTCGCATTTGCTTTTGCGGTTTCCCGAGACTGTAAAAAACCTCCTTGAAAATCGCGGGCAGGGATTGGTGGCGATTGTGCAGGCGGGCGTCCGCCATTCCGTGAAGGCGCTTACGGATGGCCGCGCGATTTTCGTGGACCATCCCGTGAGGCGGAACTTCGATTAGAGGCGCGATATGGCCGCTGAACGCGACGCTGCTACACTAGCTTGGCTTCGTGATTCTTGCAACCAGGGTCCGCTGTAAGAATTCGAGCATGAAATGCTCCTCGTTCCTTCCAAGCCACAAGCCAAACTTTGGGAGGAGAATTCCAAATAAAACCATAACCGGGGGCACCCACAGACCTATGCCCACGTCTCCTTCCACATAACCGCGACCTTTAAGCAGGGTCAAAAGACTCAGGACGAAGATCGGACTACCCAGTAGAACGACTCCGCCAAGCCAGATTCGCATGAAGATCCTTGTCCACCGCGGGACGTCAAAATAACCTTCGATCAGTGTACCCCGATCGCGAGGCACGAGATTTCCGTAGAATCTTGGGGCAAAATCGTTGCGCCAGTATCTTCTCTTGTGCAAGTAAAATCGGTAGCCGTCGAAATGGCCAATTAGTGCTCTCGACCCCTTGTAGCCGGAGAAGGAAAAAATTGTTCGTCGCTCTATGTCTACAGATTCAAGCAGGCGACGATTACATTCGTCACGACCGAAATCAGTATGCATCGCGGTGAAATGTCTGAGTTTCATGGTGCCGTCGAAAAGTTGTCAGGCGCGCATACCTGAGTCGAGGGCATCGTAAAACAGATCGAGGTCCGTGGGCTGCGTGAAGATGTGCGTGGAGATGCGGAAATGCTCGGGACCTCCGGCGACGCGGAGATTGCGGGCGGCGCATTCGTCGGCGACTTTTTTTAGGCCGCCGGTGGTGGAACCGGCAGGCAGCGGCGGATTGGGCTCGAAGCAGACCATCGCGCCGAAAAAGGGGTCGCTGCTGGCGTTGACGATTTTCAGGTTCGAATATTTCGCTACGCGGTCGCGCACCTGCGTGGCAAGTTCGTGTTCTCGCGCGTAGATGCGCTGCGGGCCAATCTGATTGAAGAAATCAATGGCCGCGTGCAGTCCCACCATCACGGATAAATTCGAAGTGCCGATCCACGAAAAGCGATAGGCCTTCAAGTCATAATTATTCCAGTTCGCCGTGGCCGTGTGCGCCCACAAATCCTTCAAATGTTCTTCGCGAATGTAAAGAAAGCCCGTGCCCTTGGGCGCCATCAGCCATTTGTGCGGGCTGGAACCGTAGAAATCGCAGCCCATGTCGTGAAGGTCGAGGGGAATTTGCCCTATGGCGTGCGCGCCGTCGACGGCGGAAAGAATGCCGTGCTTTCGCGCCACAGCGCAAATTTCTTTCGCGGGCAGGACGACTCCGGTGGCCGTGGTGATATGGCTGAAGAAAATCATGCGCGTTCGCGGCGTGATGGCGCGTTCGAAAAGGTCGACGACTTCTTCTTTGGAAGCGGGCGGTTTTGGGAGCGTGACTTTGTTGATCTTGACTCCGTAGCGCGCGACTTTCACGTCCCACGGACAGTAACCGCCGGGATGCTCCTGATCGGTCATCAGTACTTCCTCGCCGGGCTTCATGTCGAAGCCGTTGGCGATAATGTTGTTGGCCTCGGTGGCGTTGCGGACCAGGGCGAGCTCGTCAGTTTTTACGTTCACAAATTTGGCAAGAGCGTCGCAGGTGGCGTGCAAGTGTTCGTTTTCGTCATAGCCGAACCAGGGATAGGCGGGCTCGCGAAACTCCTCGGCGGAGAGAATGTGGTCAATCATGGCGCGCAGGACGGGCAGCGGAGTGCAGCCGACGGAGCCGCAATTCAAATCGACGCGATCGGAAGCGAGGAGCCATTGGCGGCGCAGTTCGGCCCAATAGCGCGCGGGATCAGTTGTGAATAAATCCGGTGAGGGCAAAGGCGGATTCTCGACCACCGTTTGCGCGAAGGCCTGCTCCGCGCGCGAAATGGGAACGCCGAGAATAGCGGCGGCGACCGCGGCACGTTGAATGAATTCACGGCGACGAAGCATGGGAACACCTCCGGGATGTGCAGATGCGGCGGAGTCTAACAGAAAACTGGCGGGAGGGAACGAGGTGCGGAAATATTTTTAGTTGGCGAGGTTATTCTTGATTTTGGCGCCTTTGGCGTCGCTGTCGTCTTTGGAGTCTTTGTGCTTCTTTTTGCCTTTCTTATCGACTTCCGACCAGCGCTGGTCGAGAGACTCCTTTGTAAAGAGCGAATCCTGAAGGCCGGTATTGAATCTGCAGCCGTCGGCGTTGTAAAAAACCTGGAACATTTTCAGGCCGTTGCGGATATGGGTTTGCTGGAAATACATGGTGACGCCGTCGACGGTGTGGAAATTCGAATAGTAATCGACTTCCTCGGTGCGCATGTGCGTGACCGGATCGCGCATGGCAACTTCTTTGCGGATGGGCAGGTGCGTTAATTTTGCGATAGCGATACGAATCTGGTGGCCCTGGGGATCGTCAATCTCCACCCAGTCGGCTTCCTTAAGGTCGACAATGTCCGGACCATCGTAGCGGAAAATCATCCCGGGCTCGTTCAAGCGAAAGCGGAGCAGGTAGTCGAGGTCAACTTGGCGCTCGCGCTGATCATCGGCGAGTTGCTCCGCGGGCTCTTCGCTGACGCCGCCGCGATCGAGCACCCAGCCATGATTTCCATTCGTGACTTGAATCTGGTTGCGCTTCTTCGAAAACTCGGTGCGATCTTTGTCTGGGAATTTCACGAAATCCCAGAACTTATCGTAGCCGCTGAGGGCTCCTGAATGCCCGAAGGAGCCGAGCATGCCAGTGCACGTGGAGTCTTTTACATTCAGATAGGCGCTGCCGCCGAGGGTCTGGATCATTTCCTGAAGGAGCTGTTTGGCTTTCGCGGCGCTTTGCTCGGGCAATAAAACCTGATCATCCTGCGCAAGCAGGGGCGCGCCGGCGGCGAAAATGATCGCCGCGGAAATTATCAGAAGAGTGGAAACGCGTTGCATCAGCCGCACAGAACCGCGCCTCCATTGACGTTGAGAATTTCTCCGGTGATGAACGCCGCGAGTTCCGATGCAAGGAAGAGAATCGGGCCGGCAATTTCTTCCGCCGTGGCCACGCGTCCCAGAGGGATCACGCTGGTGGCGAATTTGTGGCCGGCTTTCGTTTTCAAAACGGGCCGCGACATTTCCGTGTCGACCCAACCCGGCGCCACGCAATTCACGAGAATGTTGTGGCGTCCAAGCTCGGTGGCGAGTCCCTTAACCAGACTGATGATCGCTCCCTTGGAGGCGGCATAGTGGGAATGAAAGGCTTCTCCGCGCTGGCCCGCCGTGGAGCTGATGGCGATGATTTTGCCGCTCCGCTGGGCGAGGAAGTGCGGGACAGCATAATGAATCACGGCGTAGACGCTTTTTAAGTTGACGCGGATCATGCGGTCCCATTCGCGTTCCGACATTTTCTGAATCGGAAGGTCTTCTACATTCCAGATGCCCGCATTCGCTACTAGGATGTCCAGGCGGCCCAAACGGTCGCGCGCGAAGTCCACCAGATTTTTCGCGTCGTCCATGCGCCCCAGGTCGGCCTTAAAGGATTCGACGCGGGTGCCATGCTTGCGCGCTTCCTGTTCGAGTTGCGTGGCCGCTTCGCGATTGCGATGGTAATTGAATACCACGTCGGCGCCCGCCTGCGCGAATGCGCGCACGGATGCGGCGCCAATGCCGCGTGAGCCTCCCGTGATGAGCGCCGCTTTGCCGGCCAGCGAGATCATAGTTCTCACATCGTTGTTTATGGAACGCGAGAAATTCAGCTGCGAACTGCTGCGCCGCGCGTCGCCGCAATTAAATCCCGAAAAAGCACTTGCGATAGTGCGTCGCCGGGCATCCGTTCCGGGTGCCATTGAACCCCGGTCACCCAGTTCGAATCGCCGATCCATTCGACCGCTTCGATGATTCCATCGGGCGAGCGGCCTGCGACGTGGAGATTTCGTCCGGGCTCGCGAATGGATTGATGATGCGAGCTGTTGATCTGCGCGTCGAGCGCGCCGAAAGTTTTCGCGATGCGTGAATTTGGGTCGAGACGCACCGCGTGGAACGGCTCTGGCGCTGGCTCGCTTGCATTCGCGCTATTTCTAGCCGGAGCGTGCTGAAGCGCGGAGTGCAACTCGGTGGGAATGTCCTGAATCAGGTTGCCGCCGAGAAAAACGTTGAGAATTTGGACCCCGTAGCAAATGGCGAGCACGGGCTTGGATTCGGAAAAAGCGTGTTCGAGCAGGGCGCGGTCGGTCCGTTCGAGATCCGCGTCCGGGGCGGTCGCTTCGGGATGGCGCGGCGCGCCGTAAAGCGCGGGATTCACGTCGGCAGGGCTGCCGGGAAGAACGATGGCGTCGAGCGTTTCGGCAAGCGCGCTCAATTCATTTGGAGGCAAGACCAAGGAAATTTCGACGGGAGCGCCGCCCGCTTGTTCGATGGCGCGCAAATAATTCTCGTATTTCGCGCGCACATTTTTAACTTCTTCATTACGAGTGCGATAGGGGACACCTACGCGCGGGCGGGAATGATTTTCGGTGGCCATGAAGCTCAATCCTACCATCGGGGTAGTTTGGCGGCAACCATGCGAGACGCTGCGTGTTCGTGCGAGGCGCGCAGAGGAATCGATCGGTGAAACGGGAAGAATGCGAGATCACCAGGGAATTGAGGCGGCGAAGCGGCGAATGGCGGTGGAGAAGGCGTCCGGCTGGTCAATATTTGCGATGTGGAAGGCATTGGGAATGATTTCGAGTCGCCCGCGTTGCGCGGCGGCGAGGAACTTGCGTTCGTGCATGCGAAAGCCGAGATCGAACGCGCCGTTGAGCAGCAAAACGGGACCGGGATAGGCGGCGAGTCGCGGAGCGAATTCTTTACCAAGGACCTCGCGGAGACCTTGCGAGCCGCCGCGCATGAAAAACCCCGGGGAGATGAGAGGCTCGGCTTTTTCGGGCGGGTATGCGAGCTGAAAAAATGTGCGGCTGATGGCATTGAGCCACGGCTCGGGCAGTTTATCCATCAGCATCGCAGTCAGGTGATAAGGAGCGGTGTGCCAACCGCGGGGCTCGACCGTAGCGCTGGCGATGACGAGGCCGACAGCCTTTTCGGGACAACGCGCGCCGAATTCCATGGCAACGTATCCGCCGAGGGAAATTCCGACGATGAGGGCGCGACTGTTGCGGGCTTCGCGATCGATGACGTCAGCGATGACGGATACGGCGGCGTCGAGGCGAAATGGGACGTCGCGTAGTGCGCCGTGTCCCGGCAAATCGAGCGCGATCAGGCGGTAAGTGTCGGAAAGGCGCTCCATCTGCGGTTTCCACATCCTGCGGGTGACGCGCATGCCGTGAACGAAAACGATTGCAGGGGCGCTGGGTGGTCCGGCGGCGTCATAAGCATTTCCGTCTGGCATACGAGCGGAGATTCTAACGTGGCTGGGGCCAATCGGGGGCGGCAAAGCGTAGGCAAATGCAGTAAAGCAGATCCACTGCCTCCGGCAGGCAAGCGTGCCTCCGCCTGGTACGTCGCCACTGCTCGGAATCACAATGGAAATGTAAACGTCAGTCGGCGAATTCGACGGCAGGGAAACCCGCCAACGCCACTTCCTTCCGGCGAGCGCCAGCCACAATGCGGACAGCGGGCTTGCGTTGACGGTGCGTGACGGCCCATGCAGCATGGTTTTCGTAAATCTGGTCGATGTGGTGAGGAAGGTGGGCGACTTGCGTATCGAGCCACCCATCAAGCGTCATGGTGCCCTTTTTGGGGTGCTGCGCCGTGTGAGCCCAAACCGAATCGGGCACGTAACAAAGGATCTGATGCGTCATTTTACGGAGACGCGTGATCAGTCCGAGGGCTTCGCGCGTGCTTTGGTGGAAATAGCCGAGCGAACTGGCCCACACGGAAGCATGGTAGATGAGGGCGGGCGAGCCCGGTTGGGCGATGAACTGGCGGCAGCGGACGTAAGATTCGGCTTCGCTATCGGCCAGATGCAAAATGATTTCGTGGATGCTCCAACGGTCCGCCGCGGGGCGGTAGAGCCACATTTTCTTGGGGCACCTGCGCAGCGCCTCTGAGAGGAGAGCCGGGCCCCGCCCGAAAGCCTCGAGTTTCTTCTGACGCCCCTGCGGTTGCATGGAAAACTCCTTTACCTGTACTAGGGTTAGACGCACAAATGGCAATTCAGTTGCCGCGAATGTCTAATAAATATTATACGCATGTGCCTGAAACAATGTTCCTTCCTAATAAGGCGATATTGAAATTTTGGTTAACCAATGTTCACAGATGGGAATCGGCGTTCGGGTTTGGGACGATTTCCACAGGGTGGCGGGGACGGACGGATGTCCCAGTATCGGACAGGGAGGCGGCTCAAATGTCAGGAAATTCTAACGGTGCGGGGCCGCGGCGCACGTGGGCACCCGTTGTGCCGACGGTTCCAGTGGTGGCGCAAGTCGCCAACCAGGTAGAGCGAGCCAGTGACGAATACCGCGTCTTCGGGGGCGGCCGCGGAAAGGGCCAAGTCGAAGGCCGTTGCGGGATCGGGTACGACTTGAAAACGCCGAGAGAGGTGCGACGTCATCTCCGCAAGAAGCGATGCTGAAATCGAGCGGGACTGGTGCGGCTCAGTAAGAAAAACTTCGTGCGCGCGCGGAAAGAGCACACCGGCGATTTCGTCGACTGCTTTATCGCGCATGGCTCCGTAGATAAGCCAGATGCGTTTTCCGGCGAGATGCGTCTCCCAAAATGCGGCGAGTTCACGGGCAGCAGCGGGATTGTGAGCGCCATCGAGGAAAATTGCCGGGGCGGTGGACAACTGTTCGAGACGGCCCGGCCATTTCACGTTTTGGATTCCACTGGTGATGGCGGCATCGGAGACGGGGAATCCGCGCGCGGCGAGAAGGCGGCCCGCAGTGGCGGCCGCGAGCGCATTGCGCACTTGAAACCGGCCGGGAAGCGGAACGTCGAGTGTGAGCGATCTGGCCGAATGCGCAGGGGCGACGGTGACGCGATGACCTCTGACCGAGGCGCTGAGTATTTCAACGCGCCACTCGGTGTCAATTTCGACGAGGCGGGCATCGAGTTCCGCGGCGCGGCGCGCGATGACGGCGCGAGCCTCGGGGCGGTCCGCTGAACTGGCCACCCAGCCGCCGGGCTTGATGATTCCGGCTTTCTCGGCGGCGATTTCCGCGATGGAATGTCCCAGAAAATTCTCATGATCCAGGTCGACTTGGGTGATAACGGCGACTTCGGGCTGGAGAATATTCGTGGAGTCGAGCCGCCCGCCCATGCCGACTTCGTATACGGCGAAATCCACCGGGCGACGCGCGAAAGCGTCGAAGGCCATTGCAGTGACGCATTCGAAATAGGTGGGATGCGCGGCGAGTTGGCCGGAGGCAAGAAGCGTCTCGATCGCGGCTTGCACGCGCGTGAATTCCGCCGCGAAAGCGTCATCGGAAATGGGCTGGCCGTCGAATTGAATGCGTTCGTTGATGCGTTCGAGATGCGGCGAGGTGAAAAGGCCGGTGGAAAGTCCGGCGGCGCGCAAAATGGATTCGAGCATCGCCGCGGTGGAACCTTTGCCATTGGTGCCGGCAATGTGCGCGGAGGGGACGGTGCGATGCGGCGCGCCCAAGTGCTCGGAAAGTACGCGGATATTTTCGAGGTCGAATTTCTGCACGCGAGCCTGTTGCGGAGCGGCGAGTTCCTTGCCGAGGGAAAGGAGGCGGGCGACGGAATCTTCGTAATTCATTTGCGTCTGAGTCAGCCGACGAAAAAATCGAGGGCGTGCGAAATGTAAGGCTTCATTTCCTTGCGCGGAACGACGGCGTCGAGAAAACCGTGCTGGACGAGAAACTCGGCGCGTTGGAATCCGTGGGGCAATTTCTGGCGGATGGTTTGCTCGATGACGCGCGGTCCGGCGAAACCGATCAGCGCGCCCGGCTCGGCAATATTCAAATCGCCCAGCATGGCGAAGCTGGCCGTAACGCCTCCGGTGGTGGGATCGGTCAGAACCGAAATGTACGGGACCCGAGCTTCGTCGAGGCGGCCCAAGGCGGCGGAGACTTTCGCGAGTTGCATCAGGCTGACCATGCCTTCCTGCATGCGCGCGCCTCCCGAACACGAGACGATGATGAGGGGCATTTTGCGTTCGGCGCTGCGTTCAGCGGCGCGCGTCACTTTTTCGCCGACCACGGCGCCCATGGAGCCGCCCGCGAAGGAAAACTCCATCGAGCAGCAGACTACGGGCCGGCCGTTCAGGCGGCCTTCGACGCTGAGCACAGCATCATTGACGCCGAGTTTGTTCTGCGCGTCGCGGAGACGCTGCGAGTACGGCTTGGTGTCGACGAATTTGAGGGGATCGGTGGACGCCAGCTCCGCGTCATGCTCGGTCCAGTTGCCATCGTCGAGAAGCAATTCGAGGCGGCGTCTTGCGCCGAGACGAAAATGATTTTCGCATTTAGGGCACACTTCCCAATTTGCTTCGAGATCTTTTTTCCAGATGATGGCGCGGCAGGCGTCGCACTTGATCCAAAGGCCTTCCGTCTTGACGCGGCGCTCTTCGTTGGGAGTCGCTTCGATGGACTTGTTATCTTTCTTGAACCAGGCCATGTGTTTTTTCCCGATTAGTAATCGATGCCGCGCTGCGCAAGGATGCCTTTGGTGTACGGATGCTTGACTTCGCGCATCTCGGTGACCAGATCGGCGAGCTCGACGAGTTTCGGATGCGCATTGCGTCCCGTGCAAATCACGTGGACTTGCTCGGGGCGTTTGGCGAGCGCGTCGGCCACTTTTTGCGGGTCGAGAATTTTGTAGCTGATCACGTAATTAATCTCGTCAAGGATCACCAGATCATACTTGCCGCTGTAAATCTGTTCGCGGCCGAAATTCCAGCACTCCTCGCAGAGTTTGACGTCTTCCGGGTCCGTGTCGGCGCCGCCGACCTTGATGAAGCCGCGGCCCATGGGGCGAATTTCGAATTTATCGTCGCCGAGCATTTTCGCGGCGTCGAGCTCGCCATAATGCCACGAGCCTTTGATGAATTGCACCATCAGCACGCGCAATCCCTGGCCCACCGCGCGAAACGCCGTGCCCAGAGCGCAGGTGGTTTTGCCTTTGCCCGGGCCAGTGTAGACGATCAGCAGCCCTTTTCCTTCCGGCATTTAGCCTCGCAGGCGTGTGTAGGAGCGGATATTAGTCTCGCCGCTGCGTGAGGAAAGGTCAAGCATGCCAGCGGTTTCAGGAGAGACGGAGGGACGAGCGCAGGGATTCAGCGGTGGCAGCCACGCGCGAGCGCGCGTCCTGCGACATTTCTTTGCCGGCGGCGGCGTTCGATTCGCGGACGACGAGCCAGATGCCGGGATGGTAGACACCTGCGTCACGGCAGATGGCGCCGGTGAGTTGCGCGATTGCGAGACCGGTGCCGGAGAATTCGCTTTCGAGGATGGCGCGCGCTTCGTCGAGCAGGTCTTTGAAGCCTTGCGAGGCGAGAATGGGATCGATGTCGCGAGGAATGGGAGCGGCGACTTCGGTGAGGTCGAAATCGTCGAGAGGCTGACTGATCGTCAGCTCGACGGACGCGATTGGGGCGTTTGCGTCGTGTGTGATTTTGATCGCCATGAACGGATATTCTCGCAGAATACGCGCGCGGAATCTGCCTATTTCAAATTATTTCGGGTAGGGGTGGCCGGCGAGGATGGTGAAGGCGCGGTAGATTTGCTCGGCGAGGACGACGCGGGCTAATTCGTGAGGCATGGTGAGCGTGGAAAGAGAGAGCTTTTGTTTTGCGGCGCCGCGCAGCGATTCCGGAAAGCCGGCCGCGTCTCCGCACAGGAAAATCAGCTCGCGTGTGCCGCGATCGCGCAGGTCGCGGAGCCAGCCCGCGAATTCGGCGGAGGTGAATTGTTTTCCGGCGGCGTCGAGCAAGACGATTGCGGCGGAGGGCTCGAGTTTGAGTTTCCGCAGGGCAGAATCGGAGGCCTCGCGCAAGTCGGTGATTTCGATTTCGGCGTAGTGGCGGATGCGGGCGAGATAGTCGTCGAGGAGCGCGCGGATTTCGGCGCGTCGCGTGCGGCCCAGCATGATGAGGCGGATTTTCATAATCGAGATTAGGCCAGGCCGTATTTCTTGCGTTTTTCGAGCAGCGTTTTGCGGCTGATGCCGAGGATGGCGGCGGCTTGAGCGATTTTGTAATGGGTGGATTCGAGCGTGGCGATAATGGCTTCCTTTTCGAGGTCTTCGAGGGAACGCGGCCGAGCAGCAGGCGAGACGTCGACGCCCGCGTTAAGAATGGCGGGAAAGTCTTCGCGCTTCAGCGTTGGTGTCTTCGCGAAAATCAGGGCGTGCTCGATGGCGTTCTTCAATTCGCGAACGTTGCCGGGCCACGCGTACGATTCGAGCATGGCGATTGCCGCGGGCTCAATCGTTGCGCCGGCGCGTCCGTGAACAGGCGCGAGGCGCGCGAGAAAATGTTCGGCAAGCGGGCGAATGTCGGCGGGGCGTTCGCGCAGAGGCGGAACGACGATGACGACGACGTTGAGACGGAAAAATAGATCTTCGCGGAAATAACCGTCGCGCACGGCGCGTTCGAGATCGGCGTTCGTGAGAGCGATCAGGCGCGAATCCATGTCGAGCGTTTCGGTGCCGCCGAGGCGCTCGAATTTGCGCTCTTCGAGCACGCGCAAAAGTTTGGATTGAATATTCTGCGCAAGAGCGGCGACTTCGTCGAGCACGATGGTGCCGTCGCGCGCCATTTCGAGGCGGCCGGGCTTGCGCGCTTCGGCTCCCGTGAACGCGCCGCGCTCGTGGCCGAAAAGTTCGGATTCGACAAGTTCCGAGGGAAGGCTGGCGCAATCGATTTTGAGGAATGCGGTGTTGCGGCGAGGGCTCTGCTCGTGAATCCAGCGGGCGAGATGATCTTTCCCCGTGCCACTCTCTCCGGTGATGAGGATGGTTGTGGACGTGCCCGCGACTTTACCGGCAATTTCGAGCATGCGGCCGGACGCGGGATCTGCCGCGACCCATTCGAGGCGCGCGGCGGTGGTCATGAAGCTGCGCCGGAGACTTGCGGGGGGCCGGGTTCGGGAGCGTCGAAGCGTTTCGCGGAGCGCCACAAACGTTCAATGTCGTAAAAGAGGCGCATCTTTTCGGTGAAGATGTGGACGATAAAGCTGCCGTAATCGAGAAGAAGCCATTCGGTGCCGGCGCGGCCTTCGCGACGCGGGAAACGCACACCGTGGGTGTGGAGACGGCCTTCGATTTCGTCGCCAATGGCGTCGATTTGACGCACGCTCTCGGCCGAGCAAATTACGAAGTGCTCGGCGAACGCGCCAGGACCCGCAAGCGAGAGCACAGTCACGGCAGTGGCTTTCTTGTCTTGGGCCGCCTCGACGGCCCAGCGAATCGTGTTGGGTAACGAGTCCAGGTTCACCGGTACAAGGCCTGCTTAAGAATGTAATCTTCCACGCCCGCGGGCACAAGGGCATGAATTGAGGCGCCGCGTTTGCGGCGGCGGCGGATTTCGGTGGAGGAAACCTCGCTCGACACGGCCGTCAGCAAATGAACCGTGGACTTCCGCAGGGCGATGGCATTCGATTCGCCCGCGGGCTTGCGCGCGAGCAATTTCGCGGCGAGCACCTGGCGCAGCGCGTCGAGATGGAAGCCCGGCCTGCTGGCGATGATGAAATCGCAGGAATCGAGCAGGGCTTGGTAACTCTTCCAGATGTTGATTTCGAGAAATGAGTCAGCGCCCATGATGAAATAGATGCGGTCGCGCGGATATTGGCGGCGGAAGCGGCGCACGGTGTCGATGGAATAGAAAGCTTCCACTCCGTCCGATTCGGAGGGGGCTTCGGCGAGCGAAGGAATGAATTTCGGGTGCGCTGCGGCGGCGAGCGCCACCATGGCGTAGCGGTGAGCAAACGCTGCGAGTTCCTCGCGTTGTTTGTGCGGTGGGCGCGACGAGGGTACAAAATAAATTGCGTCGAGACGAAAACGCCGGGCCGCTGCATCGGCGACCGCCAAGTGGCCCGAATGAATCGGGTCGAACGTGCCTCCGAAAATGGCGATCGAGCGAGATGCCGGCGCTTTTTTCGAGGCGGCCGCTTTCAACGCTTCTCCGGATGCGGCGAGACGATTGCGTGTACAGGCGCAGGTGCTGATTCAACGCCAGCAGCGCCTAACTCAACGACGGGACGATCATCTGCGTGGGGTTGCTGCGGCTTTGGCAAGCGATCGAGCGCGTCGGCCATCGCGCGGACAAGAGCTTGGACGCCTTCGCCCGTGGCAGAGGAAATCGCGAAGAAGGGCAGGCCTTTCCGGGCCGCGAATTCGCGGAGACGGTCGAGGCGGTCGCGATTCGAGGTGGCGTCGAGTTTGGTGGCGATAACAAATTCGGGTTTCTTGGTGAGGGTTTCACTGAAGGCGCGCAATTCACCCTGAATAATTTCAAAATCGCGGACGGGGTCGCGGTCGGTTGCGTCACTGGTGTCAACCAGGTGAGCAATCAGGCGTGTGCGTTCGATGTGGCGAAGGAAGCGAATGCCGAGGCCTGCGCCCTCGTGAGCTCCTTCGATCAGGCCAGGCAAATCGGCGACGACGAAAGTGCGGCCGGAGCCGGAGGTCGCGTCAGGATCGGCGGAGACAACGCCAAGATGAGGTTCGAGAGTAGTGAACGGGTAATCGGCGATTTTCGGTTTCGCCGCGGAAATGCGCGA
The DNA here is from genome assembly GCA_035943235.1 of Candidatus Acidiferrales bacterium. Taxonomy (GTDB): domain Bacteria; phylum Acidobacteriota; class Terriglobia; order Acidiferrales; family UBA7541; genus DAHUXN01. The sequence continues at coordinate 821 of DASZCH010000090.1, read as the reverse complement.
GATGAGCGTGGACTTTCCGGCATTGGGAAAACCCACAAGGCCAACGTCGGCGAGCAAACGAAGCTCGAGGCGCAAGCGGCGCTCTTCGCCGGGTTCGCCTTCATCGTGTTCGCGTGGCGCCTGATGCCAGGGACGAACGAAATGGGAATTTCCGCGTCCGCCGCGTCCGCCGCGCGCAGCGCGAAACCGCTGGCCGGAAGCGGTGAAGTCGTAAAGCTGCTGGCCGCTCGCTTCGTCAAAAACGATGGTGCCGACCGGGACGTGGAGGAGCAAATCTCCGGCGGATTTGCCGTGGCAGTTCGAGCCTTCGCCGTGCCCGCCGCGTCCAGCCTTGAATTCGCGATTGTAGCGATAGCGTAGCAGCGTGTTGTCGTTTTCGGTGGCTTCAATGATGACGTCCCCGCCATTGCCGCCGTCGCCTCCGGCGGGGCCTCCGCGCGGAACGTATTTTTCGCGGCGAAAGGCGACGCAACCATCGCCGCCGTCGCCGGCCTTCACGTAAATTTTCGCTTCATCAACAAACACTGGCGCGCCTTTTAGATATTTTAGTTGTCAGAGAGAGAATACGCCAGCGCGCAGCGGAAAGACAAAGAGAACGGCAATCGGAGCGGCTGGTTGAAGAAAAAAAGCGCCCGGTAGCCCGAATTTACGCTTCGGCGGGGACTGCTTCTTTTTCGGAAGAGGCAGCTTCGGCTTCTTCCTGCGGGAGGACGCTGATGAAGCGGCCTTTTCCGCCCTTATCCTCGAAGAGAACGATTCCGGTGATGCGCGCGAAGAGCGTGTCGTCTTTGCCGCGGCTGACGTTTTTGCCGGGCTTAAAT
>DASZCH010000089.1:0-16289 GCA_035943235.1 Candidatus Acidiferrales bacterium | reverse complement strand
GCGCCATGTCGCGCGAGAGCCAACCTCCGCGGCGATGCAGGGCGAGCGGCGTGTCCCAGTGAAATAGAGTGACGACGGGGACGATCCCCGCCGCGAGCAGCGCGTCGACGAGCCGGCTGTAGAAATCGATTCCCTTTTGATTGACGCTGCCGACGCCTTCCGGAAGCACGCGCGTCCAGGAAACGCTGAAGCGAAATGCTGTCAGCCCCATGCCACGCATGTGGGCGATGTCTTCGGCGTAACGATGATAAAAATCGCAGGCGACGTCACCGGTTTGGCCGTCGCGGATTTTGCCGGGCTGCTGCACGAATTCGTCCCAGACAGAGAGTCCCTTGCCGTCTTCGCGCGCGGCGCCTTCGATTTGATAGGCAGAAGTCGAGGCGCCCCAGAGGAAATTTTTCGGAAAGGATGATACCGCTGGAGGGGCGAGCGATGCTTGCCCAATAGGGTTCTCGGCGGGATGGGTGAGGGTTGCGTCCGCGGGGCGCAGGTTTGTCAGCGCAAGTGCCGAGGCGCCGGAAGCGGAGAGGAATTCGCGGCGGGTGAAATCGTGCGAGATGCTTCGTGATCGCGTCATTTCGTGCACGTTGGGAGTTACTTCCCCGGGTCGAACATGCCGGCGGCGACGCGCGTGACCAGGCTGCGCGGCGCCAGGCGCTGGCCTTCGACGCTCAGCTTGTTTTTTAGACCGGAGATTACGCTGCTCTTCCCTTCAGCGAGCGCACGCAATCCCACACGCGCCACTTTTTCCGCCGTCTCCGCGCCGCGAAACGTGTGTTCGGGCTGGCCGGCGACTGCGCGGAATTCGGTGGTGGTCGAGCCGGGACAAAGCGCGCAAACATGGATGCCGTGGCATCGAACTTCCTCCGCGATGCCCTCGGCAAAAAGCAGGTCGAAGGCTTTCGTCGCAGCGTAGGTCGAAATATATGGCACCGCCTGGAAAGCCGCCACAGAAGCGACGATGAGAATATCTCCGTGGCCGCGTGTGACCATTTCGGGCAAATACAGGCGCGTCAGATGAACAACCGCCGAGCAATTGACCTGAATCATTTCGAGGTGGCGCGCGAGATCAGATTTGTGAAGGGCGCCGTAGGCTCCGAATCCGGCATTGTTGATCAGCAGTTCGATTTCGAGGTTCTTCGACTGCGTGAACGCGCGAATTTCTTCGGGCGCGTTGGGCTGCGCAAGATCCGACGCGAAGACTTCAGCCTTGATGGAATGGGCGGAGCGGAACTTGGTGGCAAGCTCTTCGAGACGTTCGCTGCGGCGCGCCGTGAGAACGAGGTTAGCGCCGCCGGCGGCAAGCTGTTCGGCGAGCGCGCGGCCAATTCCGGCGCTCGCGCCCGTTATCAGCGCCCACTTGCCCGCCCAACGCCTTTCGTCATAGGCCATTCTGTAGTCTCCCAAATAGGTGACGCCGAAATGAGACCACAGGCAGAGCCGTCTGAAAAGGGATAGTTGTTGCGATTAAAGGAAGCAGTCTCACCCGAGGCAGGACCGTCGCACACACAGCCAGCGGATGCTCAAGCACCGACAGAAAATTGTAGAAAACTACAAAAAAACGGAGACTGCTACAGCGCGATGCTGCGCTAGAGGCTGCGTGCGTGGCCGCGGGCCAAGACGAAGTTGCGGAGGCGTACGCCTTGTTCTTTCATGCTGACGAGCAAACGGCGCGCCCAGACGAATTCGGCAGCGAGGAGCCCCAAACCCAGCAACATCACGAGCCAACCCGGTGCGGGGCTGAAGAACAACACTGCGCCGAGCACCAGAAGCGTGAAGCCGAGAAGGATTCTAAGGAAGCGCTTGGCCTGTTGAAGAGTCCTGAAAAGCATTTTCGTGACCTGTTCCGTTCCACCAACCAGTTTCGCGGGCCGCAGGGAAGACCGTATAACGGGCCGATATAATCTTGTACCGCTGTCCGAATTTCACCTGCATCCGCTTGGATGCTTGTGAACAGCCATAGATTCAAGAGCACGTGAGTGACCAAACTGGGGGGCCTTGCCTGCCAGAAAAACCCCGCAGATAATGGCTTTTCTAGCTTGCGTACGCTGAACATTGAAAATAAATGGGACGCGAACGGAAAAGAATTACCTGGCGGGGGCAAAAATGGAATTGATGAGCATACGAATCGAAATACCCGAAGGCGCAAACGTGATTCTGGGGCAAGCGCACTTCATCAAGACGGCGGAGGACATTTTCGAAGCAATCGTCAACACAGTGCCGGACGCGAAATTCGCAGTTGCATTCAACGAAGCGTCGGGTCCGTGCCTCGTGCGCGTCGAAGCAAATGACGATGAGCTGCGCGCCGCCGCGATTGCGAACGCGCAGGCCGTTGGCGCGGGACATTTGTTCGTAGTGCTGCTGCGCGACGCGTATCCGATCAACGTACTGGGGCGAATCAGGGATTGCCATGAAGTGTGCTCGATTTACTGCGCGTCAGCTAATCCCGTGGAGGTGATTGTGGCGGTGACGAACCAGGGCCGCGCCGTTGTGGGCGTGGTGGATGGCGCGTCGCCAAAAGGCGTTGAGGGGCCGGCGGAGGCGCGGGCGCGGCACGAGTTTGTGCGGAAGATTGGTTACAAACGGTGAACTCGGCCGGCGATTTGTGATGTGTGAAACGATTCAGTAGGGCACAATCGCGTGGTCTCTCTTAGAACAGCCAGACCAGTTGTGCCGGCAAGTCATCTTAGGACGACAGGTCAGGCGCCCGATAGCCGCGCGCAGTACTTGGGGGAACATGCTGCCGAGTAAGATTGCGGCGATAATGCTGAGGCCGCGTTTCAGACGGACGCTTTCCGCTTGGTTCATTCACCTCGGCGGGCCCGGCCTGATTTTGCTTGGGCTTCTCGACAACTCCGTGATTCCCGTCCCTGGCAGCATGGACGCGCTGACGATTGTGCTGGCGGCGCATCAACGACAGTTGTGGCCCTACTACGCGCTAATGGCTACCGCCGGCGCGGTGCTCGGCGGCTACATCACATTTCGCCTGGCACACAAACAAGGGAAAGACTTGCTCGAGCGCAAGATGAAGCATGGACTGATGAAGAAGATCTACGACCTCTTTCAGAAGTGGGGTTTTGGGGCAATTGCGATTCCCGCGGTGCTGCCTCCACCCGTGCCGATGGTGCCGTTCTTAGTGGTTGCGGGCGCGACGAACTACCCAACAAAGAAATTCCTGGCAGCGCTCGCGCTTGGACGCGCGGCGCGATACACGGCTTTGGCTTACCTCGCGAGCGTCTACGGACGGCAAATCCTACGTGTGTTCTCCCAGTACGGGCTGCCGATTCTGTACGCGTTGATTGGGCTGGCGGTCGTGAGCGGAGTGTTCACCGTAATCAGCCATTACCGTGAAAAAAGCGCTTCCAACGTAGGCGCGCCGAGAACTACGTAAGCGCGTCCGCGCCCGGTTGCCAATTAACTCCACACACATAAGCCGATAGATTGGCTGAGAGGGCGGGATTTGAACCCACAGATGTGACGTAGAGAATGAACTTACAGGACTTAACATCACACAGATTCGGTGAATTTAGGGCCAATAAGGAGAAACGCAAATGGCACAACAGATCGTCGATGTTCACATCAATCCTTCCGAAGAGACCATCCGTCTCGGGCCGGTCGCGGTTCGGTTTCTAATCACCGGAGAGAATTCGAGTGGCAGTGTCGCGGCATTTGAGGTCATTGTCCCGGGCACGCAACGCCTGACAGCTCCGGCTCATAGCCACGATCATTATGAAGAGACGATCTACGGCATCGCCGGCATATTGACCTGGACCGTCGATGGCAAACAAGTCGATGTCGGACCTGGGCAGGCGCTATGCATTCCGCGTGGCGCCGTTCACCGGTTCGATAACAATGCAACTCCGGATGCAAAGGCGCTCTGCGTGATCACGCCAGCCGCGATAGGCCCGCAGTTTTTCCGCGAATGTGCCGAGGTGCTCGGCGCGGCGGCCGGCGGTCCGCCGGACCGAGCAAAGTTGGTGGAAATCATGCGTCGCCACGGTCTCACGCCGGCTCCGCCTCCCGCTAACGCGTAGCGCCGAGGGAACCAGAGATGCAGCTTGCGGGCGCACGAGGACGCGCGTTGCATCAGCTTCCTATGTGTTCTGTCGCTCATCCATTTCTCGTATGGCTGGACGTGCAAGACGCCTGCTCCGCCTCGTAGTTGCTTCAAGTAAGGTTACGGTATGCTCGATGCCTTCCATATCTTTAATAGCAACGCGGCATGGTCGAGCGGGCATGAGCGAAGCCTAGCACACGCCGGAGAAAGCGAGCGCCCAAATTGATTTATTTTGTAGCGTTATTTTGGCGGAGAGGGTGGGATTTGAACCCACGGTAGGATTTCTCCTACACACGCTTTCCAAGCGTGCTCCTTAAACCGCTCGGACACCTCTCCGGAAAAATGACGACTCAGAAGCGTAGCAGATTGGACGAGGAGCGGCAAACATGACCGTCCGACCGCACCGAAAGTTCCTAAGAGAGAGATAAAGTAAGAATCAGCGTCCGCGCAGGACGTCGTAGCGCGCGACCGTGTAACCGATCGCGGCTCCCAAAAATACATCCGACGTGAAGTGGGACTGTATGGTAATTCGCGAGAAGCTGATGACGCTCGCCGCTCCGTAGGCAACCCACGGAACCCAGCGATGCTTTCTATAACGCCGCGCAATTACCGTGGCGATTCCGAATGCCTCGATCGCGTGGCCGGAAGGAAAACTGTTGGAGATGATTCCCTTGTGACCGTCCCAGAAAGTATCGGAAAAATTCCCATCCGGCGGGATTTCGATGGGGCGCTGGCGATGCGTGGCGACTTGAGCGATGCCGTAAAAGACCATGCCGTCGGCGGCCGCTTCACCCGCGAACAAAGCCGTCTTCTGAGCGTAAGAGTCTTTCGTCGCAAGGCCCGTCAGATATAAAAACGCCGGGGCAGCTGCCAGTTCGGCGTCAGTCGCGATCTTGCTGAAGTTGCTATTGAAATCGCTGAAGGCCGTAGTGCGGCGAAAATAGGGCGTGTCGTGCGGGTCGGCAACAATCAAGCCTGCCGTAAATCCGATGATGGAAATTGTCGGGAGCCAGTGATGCCCGTGCGCGAGCTGTACGGGAAAAAGCCACATGGCTCGCTGGTCATCGAGAAAGTTCGATGGCAACAGCTTCCACGAGACGTCGCGCTGGCCTGAAGCGGGGTCGATTACGAATCCCGCGGGCGGCGTCACATCATCAGCCGCGGAGACAAAGTTCAAGTCCGGCAGGGCCGATGCAGGCGAGGGACTCTTCAAAGCGAGAGGCGTCACTCGAAATGCCGGCGCTGGGAACAGCGGCAGAGGCCTCGCAAACGCCGGCATGTTCACGGAAAATGCGGCCGGGGACGTAAGAGACATAGTCGGGAACGTGGCTTCCTGCGCGCGCAGAACGCCTCCGGAATAGAGCGCTAGGTTGAACAGTATTACGGCGAGCAAGAATCGCAGACAACGGTGCGTGATTGTCATGGATTTAGGAGCCCTTTCACGGTCAAAAGGAAACGCGGACATTCGAAATTAATGATGCACTCGGGCTGGCTTGGGTCACCGTCAAAGATATGCTGAATGAGTGATTTCGGGGCGCGCAACACTGCATGAATGGAGCCATAATTACGGTCATTCCCATGATCGGGGCAATGATTCTGGTCAATGATCTGGCCGATGATCTGATAAACGATCCACTCGGCGCGCCCGCCGGCAATGGCGGAGTGGTTAAGAACGATGGCGCAATAACCTGCGATTAATTATACTTCTTGAGTTTGGCCGCGCCTTTCCGGGGTCGGCTAATTGGTAGGCCGCCAGCCTTTGGAGCTGGTTATCCTGGTTCGAGTCCAGGCCCCGGAGCCAAATCCTTACACTCGAACTTGCGCAACAAAATCTGGCGTCGTATTCTAGCGCCTCTATGTTGGCTACTTTCCTTAGTTTGTCTATCGCTCTTCTTGCTGTCCAAACCCCAACGAATGGGAAGGTATCTCAGGCGGATATATCCGCACAACAGCGTAACGCCCCATATAGTCTCCAGGATATTTCGCAGCTCCAAGCGCTAGCCGAACAGGGTGATCCAACAGCAGAGCTAAGGCTAGCGCGTGCGTATGACGACGGGAACGGAGTTCCTAAGAATGAGGAGAATGCAGCCAAGTGGTATAGAAAGGCAGCTGAGCAAGGCAATCCTGACGCTCAAAATAGCCTGGGTGAAATGTATCTCGTCGGGGAAGGAGTGGAGCAGAACAAACACCAGGCAGTGATGTGGTATGGCAAATCAGCTCGCCAAGGTAACGCGGACGCGATGTATAACCTGGGGACAGCCTACTATAACGGCGATGGTGTCGGCATCGACGACGCGCTCTCCTATGCATGGTTTACGTTGGCAAGAGAGTCTGGTAACCAGAGAGCGGCGGATGCAGTGCAAAGAGCTGATTCACAACTGCAGGCGTGGACGATAACCGACGGATTCAAAAAGATTGCGCACATGTACGAAATAGGGGAGCAGCTTCCGAAAAGTCAGGCGGAGGCGGCACATTGGTGGCTGAAGGCGGCCACAAGAGGAGATTCCGACGCCCGGATCGAAATCGCCAACAAACTACTTGCCGGAGAGGGAGTCGCGCAAGATTTTACCCAAGCGCGTCACTGGTGCGATCAAGCTGCAAATGCAGGCGATGCGCGCGGTGAGCGCTGCATAGGTTACCTATACGAACGTGGATTGGGTGTCGCGCCCGATCCAAAGGAAGCTAGAAAGTGGTACCAACGCGCGGCAGCATCGGGGAATCATCAAGCTGTAAACGCCTTGGCCCAGATGGAAGCCGCCGGGGAAGGTGGGAAAATCGATCGGGTATCTGCGTGCATACTGTACTTGAAGCTTGCAGGATTAGGGGACAGTGAGGGCCTGCGAAGTTTGACCAAGCTAAAAAAGCAAATGGATGCGAAAGAGTGGAAGAAGTTCGAGAACCAACTGACCTACATGCGCATCGATCCGAAGAAGGTCGAGACCGCAATTCAGCAAGTTGACAGCAAGAAGCCCTAAAACGCAGACTTCTCGAGTTCGCGAACCTCGAAAATTGCCTCTTCGATGTGACCAAGTCTCTGCCCACGCACTCTAAAACATGTCGAAGTAGGTCTTCAAAGATCGCCGACGTCAGCCGCCTACGCGGCCTAAAGAGGAGGGTCGAGATGGCGAAGTATGGAAAGGCCGCTGGAAAAAGCGTCAAGAGCGCCATGCACCGCAAAAAGAAGGGCACGCTGAAATCAGGGAAAGGCGGCAAGGGTGGCACGGTCAAGAGCCGCAAGCAGGCGATCGCCATAGGGCTCTCCGAGGCGCGCAAGAAGGGCGCAAAAGTGCCGCGGAAGAAGGAATCTTAGCAGCACAGCCGCCCTGCGAAATCACGCGCCGCCAATGGTATCCGGCAAGCGCGCTGCGCGTGCAGACTCGCGGATGTTGGACGGACAGGCCTCGACGGGATGGCCATTTCTGCACGTCGCCTTTACAGCGGTTCCGGGCACTCGGTGCTGAAGACTCTCCGTTCTAGCGGGCGAGAGTCGAAGTTCTAACTCGGCGACGGCCACCTTGCACTGGCTTGGACTTGAGCTTGGGCGAACGAAGGCGGCGCGAAGCCACCCGGAGCAGGTCTTCGAAATCGTGATCACGCGCACTACGGCCACGTTTTTGTGTCTTTGTTTCAGGCACTTCTTTATCTCCCTCACCTTCCCCCAAAACGGAGAAGGCCTCCACGCGCTGATACATAACTCCCGCTGGGCGAACGTGTCAATCAGGATGATACTTGAGAAGGGCTTGGACTTGCCTTCCGCAGCCACAGCACATAACCTATCGCCCATATGACTGCGCAGTTTCTCGTCATGGGCGTCATCTGGTACGTGGTGTTTCTGTTTTCGACGGTTTGCCACGAGGGCGCACACGCGCTGGCCGGAAAACTGGGTGGCGACCCTACGGCGTTCCACGGCGGGCAGGTATCGCTGAATCCGCTGCCGCACATCCGGCGCGAAGTCTTTGGCACGGTGATTGTCCCCATCGCCTCCTATTTTCTTACCCATCCTCCATGGATGATTGGCTGGGCCAGCGCTCCGTACGATCCTGTGTGGGCGCAGCGGCACCCCAGGCGCGCTGCGTGGATGGCTCTCGCGGGCCCTGCGGCGAATTTTGTGTTGATGATCGCGGCGGCCGTTGCGATTCGCTGGGGCGTAGCGCTGGGAACGTTTCGCGCGCCCGAAAGCGTTTCGTCGTACGCGCAAATCACGCAGGCGGCAAATGCGGGCAGCAGCGGAGCGCAATTGGCGGCCGCGGCGCTGAGCATTCTGTTTGTGCTGAACCTTCTGCTCGGAACGTTTAACCTGCTTCCCTTCCCACCGCTGGACGGCCACAACGGAGTGACCGTGGTGATGAGCGAAAACATTGCGCGGCGATTCATGGCCAGCTCTTTCTCGGGACTTGGATTCGCCGGCCTTCTTGTCGCTTGGATTGTGTACGACAAGATTTTCGGCTTCATTTATCCTGTTGCGCTGAACGTCCTGTACTATCCGAGCGTGCATTACCACTAACCGCCGCGAATTCTTGCGCCCGCGAAGGAACTCCGGACTGCCTCTCTCCTGATTCAAAGCAGCACATTTGTGCTGATTTGCTATGCGCGAAGGCTCATGTCGCCGGCGCCAGACTCGTAACTCCTTGAGCCTCAGTGAAACACGCCGCGAAGTTTGGCATTCGTTCTGCTTTTCCTCAGCGCGGAGGTGAATTGATGGCTCCGCAGGAAACCGAAGAATCGAGCTGCCATGTCGAGATTTCCGGATGGGATCGGGCGGAGAATTTCTTCGTCGAAAAGACCACGCTTCGCCGCTTTGAGGATGGCAGCCAGAAAGTGCTGCTTCGCGCATCATTGCGAGTCGGTGCGCTGGTATTTGCGCGCTTGACCGATGAGCAGACCGCGGATCGCTCAACTCCCGTTACCTATGAAGTGGCAACGATCAATTCGAGCTCTTCGTTCAAGGGAAGAGAAATCCGGTTGACACAACGCGATCCGAAAAAAACATTGCTCCGCGGATTGCACACCCCACTTTTCGACGACGCGATGAAAAACTAGTTTGACTACAGCCGCATTCGTCAAGAAAGCACACTGTTGCGTCCCCTTTTGAAACCAAAATGCAGAATTGAAACTTGCGCCGCCATCGAATACTCCAGAATTCTTGCGACCGAGCCGGTCGGGGCGTTGCAGTCAAGCTGTACCGAAGCGAGACACATCGCTGTAAGCCTATAGTTCACCGCGAATTCCCGTCGACTGGCTTGGCGCGAACGTCTCCGCAAACACTCACTGTCGAAGTGTGCGGAAGCCGAACGTTGTGGCACGCCCCGTGCCTGTACCAGAACAGAATGGCCGTCACCACTGAACATCCCGTCGCTCAATTGGCCCGCCAGGGCCTGTCGGTTTGCGTCCTGGACGACGAGGCGGATCTCGTAGAGTCCACCACGGCAAGATTGCAGCGCTTGGGCTACTCCGCGAGCGGAACCACCAGTGCCAATGAAGCCCTGGCGCAGGTGCGCTCCGGCGCGTGCCGCATGGTGCTGGTGGATATGCTGATGCCGGAGATGGACGGCTTGACGTTCCTCGAACGATCCCTGCAGATTGATCCGAACGTTGCGGTAATCCTGATTACCGGCCATTACACGGTTGACTCGGCGATCGAAGCCATCAAGCGCGGCGCATACGACTATCTTTGCAAGCCTCTCGACCAGGAAAGACTCAGGAAATCTCTCGATGAGCTCGCGGAGGTGTCTTCGCGACGGTCCCAGATCCGCGTACTCGACGAACAACTGCTCTCGAATTTCGAATTCGAAGGCATCGTCGGACGCAGCCCCGCCATGCTTGAAATGCTGGACATGGCGAGAAAAATCTCCAAGCACTATACGAATGTTCTGATCAGCGGAGCCACCGGCGCGGGAAAAGAACTGGTGGCGCGCGCGCTTCACCAGATGAGTCCGGTGGGTCAGCAGCGCTTCGCCGTCTGCAATTGCTCCGCGCTGGTGGACACGTTGCTCGAGAGCCAGCTCTTCGGCCACATGCGCGGCTCGTTCACGGGAGCGTCGGAAACCCGCCCCGGCTTATTCGAATATGCGAACGGCGGAACCGTGTTCCTGGATGAAGTCAGCGAAACATCGCTGCAGATGCAGGCGAAGCTGCTGCGCGTGATCCAGAACCGTGAAATCCAGCGCGTCGGTTCTCCCGAAGTAATGAAGGTGGAAGTGCGCATCATCGCCGCAACGAACCGCGATCTGCGCAACGAAGTCATGGGAGGACGTTTCCGGGAAGATCTCTTCTATCGTCTCAGTTCGCTTGAAATTCACGTCCCCGGGCTGGCGGAACGCGCCGAAGACGTCCCCATACTGGTGCGCTACTTCCTGAAAAAATATAGCGACGAGTATGGCAAAACGTTTCAGGGGCTGACGCGGCGCGCGCAAATGGTTTTGCTGCATCACAATTGGCCGGGGAATGTCCGGGAACTCGAAAACGTGATATCGAGCGCGGCCATCACGGCCGCGAACGAATTCATCGACGTGGACGATCTGCCGGCAAATTTGCGGCGGCCGGCCGGAAACATGGGCGCCGTCCATGAGAATTGGCAGCCATTGCCGCTCGATGAAGTGCGGCGAATCCACATCAAGCGAGTGCTCGAAATGTGCGCAGGCAATCGCGTGCGCGCTGCGCAAATGCTCGGCATTGGCCGAACCAGCCTCTATCGTTTCCTAAAGCGCGAAGACCGGCGCGCATCATCGAAAACGGCCGCGTAATTTCCGGCTTTTGGCGGCAGTCCTAATCGCCGTACCGCAACGGCACATCTGTATCGCCCTGTGATATCCGGCGCTAGGTCACGCGCGGCTATGTTCTTTACTGTCATTAACGCAATTCGGTACCGATGTGGCCGCATACCTGCCTCCTCCCTACAGAGGGCCAGCCACAAATGACAGAGGGCCAACCACAAATGCAAAGTCAAGTCAACTGGGAAGATCTCGGGATACAGGCAAACCAGGACCGCCGGCGGGAGTCGCGCCTGCCTCTTTCGGTTCCCATAGAGGTGACTGGTTTCGGCGCCGATGCGCGATTCTTTCGGGAACTCACGACCACCATCGATATAAGCGAGAGCGGTTGCTCCTTCAGTTTGCAGTGTCCGGTACCCCGCGGCGGTATCGTGGCCATTAAGATCATGCTCAAGGAATATGCGAAGGAAAATTTTGCGCGCCCGTTCTTGTACCAAATCGCGCGCGCGATAGAGGAAACGGGCCGGTGGGTTGTCGGCGCAGCCAAGCTGCAACCCGAAAGCATCTGGCTGGTTGCCTTTCCGAAGCCGACCGATCCCAACGAAACAGCCCGACCGCCGCTTGGGGAATAAATGGCGTCCGATTCCGTGGACCGTACGCAACGCGGATCGAGCACGCTGATAAAATGTCCGCGGACCAATTGCTCCCGCTCCTCTTGTGAAGAATACGAACTGCTTTTTTCGTCCCTGTAAACCTCCGCCCCGAATATTCCGTCGAATCGAAGAATGCGGCGCGGCTTTCGCGTGCGCGAGCGGTATGCTAGACTCGCGGCAGCGAGCGATAATCGCGGCGCGAAAAATGCGGCGTGAAAATTGTTCGCGCATCGGTGGAACTTCGGGCTCTGTGCGACGATTCCCCGCGAACCCCGCCAGGCCCGGAAGGGAGCAACGGTAGCGGATCAGCTTCGTGCGCCGCGGATCACCCGAAGTTCCTTCCACACACGAGGCGAATTAAAAACTTCATGGCCTATCAAGTGATCGCGCGAAAGTGGCGGCCGCAAACGTTCCAGCAGATTGTCGGACAGCGTCACGTCACGCAAACGCTCGAAAACGCTATCCGGCAGAACCGGTTGGCGCACGCCTACATTTTTTGCGGCACGCGCGGCGTGGGGAAAACGACCACGGCGCGTATTCTTGCCAAATGCCTGAATTGCGTGAAGGGACCGACAGCCGAGCCGTGCAATGTGTGCGACGCATGCCGCGAAATCACGGCGAGCGGTTCGCTGGACGTTCTTGAAATCGACGCGGCGTCGAACCGCGGCATCGATCAAATCCGCGAATTGCGCGAGATGGTGCGTTACGCCCCGGCTTCAGGCCGCTCGAAAGTTGTAATCCTCGACGAAGCTCACCAGCTCACCGACGAAGCTTCTAACGCGTTGCTGAAAACTCTCGAAGAACCTCCCGACAAAGTTGTCTTCATTCTCGCCACGACGGAACCCGAAAAACTCGCCGACACGATAAAATCGCGCGCGCAACTCTTTCAATTCCGCTCGCTCACATTTCAAGAAATCGCCGGAGCGCTCGAACACATTGCCAAGGAAGAAAATCTGCAGATCGAGCCGGGAGCAATCGCCGTGCTGGCTCGCGCAGCGGAAGGGAGCGTCCGCGACGGCCTCTCGCTGCTTGAACAGGCCATCGCGTATTCCGGCGGCACAATTACGGATGTACAGGTACGCGAACTTCTTGGCGTTGTCGCCGAGGAAGTGCTGGATGATTTGGTGCAAGCGATCGCCAATCATTCCGCGGAGCAGGCTCTGACGTTGGTGCAGCGTTTGCACGCGGAGGGGCACAACCTGCAGCATTTCTGCCGCGAGGCCATTCGCCACATGCGCAATTTGCTGGTGGCGAAAGTGACCGACGCCGATTCCCCGCTCATCGCCGCGCCCGCGGATGAACGTCCACGGCTGGAAAAACAGGCGGCTTTATTCAGCGAAGAGGATTTGACCAGATTTTTTCAGATACTTACGGCCACCGATGATGATTTGCGGCGAAAACCGGATCCGCGTTTGCATCTCGAGCTTGGGCTGTTGCGTTTGATCAATGCGGCGCGGCTTGCGCCGCTCGAGGAGGTTCTGGCCGAACTGCGCGGCGACTCGGGCGCGCGGCCGGCAACTGCACGAAATGCAAATCCGGGACGTTCCGTATCAGGGACGGCGATTCCCGCTTCGGCCAGCGAACGGTACTCCGGAGCAACTGAGAAAACATTTCGAGCGGCTGCCGCGTCTGGAACCATCGAGAATTTAAGAACGCCCATCGTGCAGGTTCCCGTCGCGGAAAAATCCGCGCCAATGCCCGTTTCCGCGCCACGCGTGATTGCCAAACTTGCGGAAAGCCAATTCAGCGGCCTGGCGGCCGCGCAGCTCGAATCCATTCAATCCGCGCTGCGCAATCAGCAGAAATTTTTGTGGTCCATGGTGGAACACGCAAGCCGCTGGGAACTCGACGGCAGTGAAATGAATTTATATTTTCCGCCGGAAAGCCGCGCGCTCGCGGAAATGCTGCAGGCGCGGGACCCTATGGAGAAGTTGCGCACCGTGCTCAGCAGCGTGATGGGCCAACCGCTCCGCGTTTGTGTTAAACTCGATTCCAGCCGGAGTCCGGCGCCGCGAGCATCGGAAATGCGCGCGCGGTTCGAAGAAGATCCAATCGTGCGCGCGATGTTGGAACGTTTCGGCGGCCGGATTTCAGACGTCAAGCGGCGAAGCGAGGACTGAGATGGAAGTCAAAGCCCTGCAGCAGATGATGTCTCAGTTGTGGCAGATGCAGCAGAACCTGGAGCAGAAACGCGGAGAAATCCACGCGGAAGCGACGGCGGGCGGCGGAATGGTGGCCGTGAAAATGAACGGCCAAAAGCAGCTCACCGAGGTGAAGATCGAGCCCGATGTGTTTGCCGGCAAGGACCAGGAAATGCTGCAGGATTTAATTCTCGCCGCGGTCAACGAAGCCTCGCGCCGCGTGGATGAAGAACTCGCCAAGCAGGTGAAAGACATGGCCGGAAATCTTCCCGGCACGGGCGGCTTGCGCATTCCGGGGCTTTTCTGAACTGCACATATCCGTGCGCACATACAATTTTGCAATTTAATTCCATCCGCAAAATATTCTTGTCACCCTACGTGAACTGCTGATGCCCGATTTTGCTCCATCCATCACGCGCTTGATCGACGAATTGAAACATCTGCCGGGAATCGGGCAGAAAACGGCCCAGCGGCTTGCGTTTCATCTGCTGAGAGTGGATCGCGAGCAGGCGCTGGCTCTTTCCGACGCCATTCGCGAGGCGAAGGAAAAGATCCGCGAATGCTCCGTGTGCAACAACATTACGGACACGGATCCCTGCTTTTTCTGCACCAGCGCGGCGCGGAACAAAAAGACAATTTGCGTGGTGGAAGAAGCGCCGAATATCTCCGCCGTCGAAAAAACGCGCGAGTACAACGGGATGTATCACGTGCTGGGCGGCGCGCTTTCGCCATTGCAGGGACGCGGACCAGAGCAACTGAAGATTAAGAGTTTGATCGAGCGGCTCAAGGGCGGCACCGTCGAGGAAATTATCATTGCCACGAATCCCACTGCGGAAGGCGAGGCGACCGCCGTCTATCTGTCGAAACTAATCAAGCCTCTCGGCGTGCGCGTGACGCGCATTGCCATGGGCATCCCCGTCGGCTCGGATTTGGAATACGCCGACGAGGTGACCATGACCAAAGCGATGGAAGGCCGCCGCGAGTTGTAGTTCTCCCTGGCCTTTCCTTCTTTTCTTTCTCCAAATTAATGCGCGGCGGATTCCAGCGCCGATGCGGCTGCATTGATGGCGTCCGCTTCTTTTCGCAATACTCCAGAGACGATTCCGATTTGCTCGGTCGCCTGTTGCCAATTTTTCTGCTCGATGGCTTCGCGAACGCTGGGGATCGTCTTCACGCCATAGCCGGTGTAAATGCCGGGCGCGTACAGCTGATGCTTGTACCAGGGGCGTCCGGGCAAGCCCGCCTCGCTGAGCAGATCGCGTTCGGTTGCGATCAGGTCTTGGTCCACAGTTTGGAAAGAAGCGCCTGATGCAGAGTTGCCCTGCTGGGCTTTGTCAAAGACGGATTGATAATGCGCGGCGCTCTGCTTCAGGTTCTTGAGCGCTTCGTCGAGCCGGGAAAAATCGAGCGGTTGAGGAACTTCCTCCGCCGCGGGCGGAACGAATTTCTTCGTCGGATCAGTGGTAGCGGTGAAAATGCCGTCCTGTATTTCCTTGTTCTGCCACTCAATATCCTTGATCTCGGTTTTATCGAGTTTTTCCAGTTCGGAGACAAAGCGGCCGACGGCGTCCGAGAGACCGGTGAAATCGAACGGCGGCACGTCGGAATCGGCCAGACGCATCATCGTGGTGCCCGCGGTTTGCGATAGCGTGCGGCCATATTCTTCCGTGGGGTCGTCGAAATGCGAATACCAGTAAAAATCATCGTAAATGGAATGGTAGATGCCGCCGCCCACTTCGCCGCCGAAGCCGTAATTAATGGAGGCGATGCCCGCGTGATCAATGAAGGGAGAATAGTCGGAGCCTGAACCCAGGTCGCCAATGATGACGTTCTTTTCCGATTCGAGCTTCTGGCGTTCCTCGGGAGTTTTGGCGCGTTCGATGCGGGCCAAGCGCATGCGTTTGCCGACGGAGATTCCCTTCTCCGGGTCTTTAATCTCATCCGCGACGTTGTTGACAAGCGATTCGAGCGAGTGCGAGCCTTCGGCCTGCAAGTAGCCGCGGCCATTCGTGTCGGAATTGACGTAGGCTACGGCGTGCGTGGCGAGTTCGTCGCCGTGTTCCTCGACCCATTCGGTTGAACCCAACAGAGCGGGCTCTTCGCCGTCCCAAGAGCAATAAATAATCGTGCGCTTGGGGCGCCAGCCCTGTTTGTAGATTTCACCCAGGGCGCGCGCCTCTTCGAGCTGTGCCACTTGGCCGGCAATGGGATCCTCGGCGCCATTCACCCACCCATCGTAGTGATTGCCGCGAATGATCCATTGATCGGAATACGTGGAGCCGGCGAGTTTGGCGATGACGTCACGCACCGGCTTCAAATCCCAATTAAATTGCAGTTTCAGGTGAACTTTGGCGGGGCCGGGACCTATGTGATAAGTGATGGGCAGAGCGCCGCGCCAATCGGGAGGAGCGACCCGGCCGCTGAGCACTTTCAAAAGTGGAAGGGCGTCGCCGTAAGAAATCGGCATCACGGGAATGTCTTCGATGGTCTTGGCGTCCTTGATGGGGAGGCGCTTGGCATTCGCGTCCGCGCCGACTCCGGGAGTGAGAGGATCACCGGGGTAAATTTCCATTTTCATGACGCTGCCGCGCTGTACCCCTTGTGAGGGGCGGTACGGGCCCTTGGGAAAAACCTCGCCTTCGTAGTAGCCATCGTCGCGCGGATCGGAATAAATCAGGCAGCCGACGGCGCCGTGTTCGCCGGCGACTTTGGGCTTGATGCCGCGCCA
>DASZCH010000088.1:0-4261 GCA_035943235.1 Candidatus Acidiferrales bacterium | reverse complement strand
ACATAGTACCATCCACTTATGAGGAGCAGATTGTTACAGTCAGTAAATAGCCTTCCGCAATGGGACGGCACGGCGCATACTACCACACTCGTTTTCTTGTAACGCCATGACTGAAACCCGTGGGTGCCGCACTCTTTGCCGCCTCTGCGAAGGGTGCGCATTCGCATTCTCCATGCCTCGCGCCATAGGGGTACCAAGCCTCGAATCGCAACAGCGCTCTGACGCGGAAGAACCAAAAACAAAGGGAAACAGAAGTGGTGAGCCGCGGAGGACTCGAACCTCCAACCCGCTGATTAAGAGTTGCTTACGGCCAATTCTATCAGCGTAAATCAGCGAATATCAGGGTCGGTTATATAATAGATAGCCGAACGACCAGTGACTGGCCCTGATACACTCCGAGCGGCGCAGAGTTACTACAGTTTTCGCTACATCGAAAGAGCTTTGGAACGCGACCCCGGTCGCCACTCTCACCGATCAAAAGCCCCGCTCTGATGCTGCATATGTTCCGTTCAGAAGTCCTTGTGCATATCCTCTCGTGAATCCGGTCACTTCCGTGGCCCAGTCGTTTCCGCGCGTGTCGCCATAGTGCTTTACCTGACCAACCACGAACAGGCCGCTTTGGTCGAGAGGGGTCATCACGTTGGGATATTGAAGTTTCTGTTGCTGAATAACCGTTTGATCGAGCTTCACAAGCAATGGAGGAATCTGCACTTTAAGCCGCGGATCCAGCAGAACAGTGAAAATCGCACCGAATGGATTCTGAATGGGAACCCCTAAAATGCTGCGTGTGATTGAACCGCTGCTGGATTGAATGGTTGACGAACCGGGAGGCAGCGGCGGCCCATAAACTATGTCCGGATCAACGGTGACATCGGGATTGTAGAGTTCGCTCAAATAATGCTGATTGCCATCGATCCAGTTGTTCAGGAAATTATCGTCGGAAATTTCAGAGATGTACTTGCTCACGCTTCCGAATATCGTCTTGCCGCGAGGATACTGTTTGGCCTGCAACATGCTCTTTGCTTTTGGACTCACCTGTTCTGCCACGTTGCCATGCATCTGCGAGATCATCTTTGACACGGCGTTATACTGGCTGGAGTTGTTCCCCTGGGAAATGCTTATGAACTGCTGCTCTAACAGCCACGGGCCCGCTAGGCAATTGAACTCGATCACTAAATCGGTTACGTTCTCGCGATTGAAAAGCACCTGAAGAATTGGCCCGTCCCAAATAATCGAATACTGATTCGTGCCACTTTGGAAGCCGGCCTTGAGCGTCAACCAGGTCGCGTTCCACAGCAGATTCTGAATTTCTTCACTGCCCAGGTTGTAGACTTTGATGTCCGCAAACCAAAACGGAGAAGGAAGTGTCGATTGCACTACCTCGAACGTGACGCGCAATGCTTCCGGGTCCCATCCGCTCTGAGAGATAATTTTGGTGTTGGCGGCGTTCGGGTCCGACGTCACAGTCTTGACGTCCAGCGACCAAGCCTTGCCCCACAGCGATATGTTCGAAGAGTTGCCACTCATCAGTACGACCTCCCGGTATGCTTTAATTGCGACAGGCGCGCTCTTGTGCGCTTGAGATCTCGCCCAGCGAAACACCGGACGCACATTGGCGTGCCGCAGACAATCCGTATGGCGATAATTTTGTGTCCCGTTCGCTCCAAATGCGGCTCGCAAAAAAATGTCTTGCCCATCGCGTCTAAGTTTTAGACTCGGAAGCGCGCGCGCGATCGCTCGCCCGCTTTCGCATACATCTGGTCCGTCTTGCGGTTCTCGCGCTCCTGCTTCGATTCCCACGGCGCCGACTCCATCGGTTCGGCTGAGTCATAAATTCTTGCTTCTCCGCCTGCCCGGCCGGTTGCGACCAAAGCGCAATGATTCCCGCGAATGTCGCGTTGCTCCCAACGGCTTCCAGTTCGCGCGAGTTTGTAGGTGTAGCCGCAAGAAAGCTGACGCTCGCCGGCATCGATCGCCGCAATCGCCTCGCGATCCTTCACCACAATATCGGCGACCATCGGCCAATTACCATCATCGAGTGGCTCGCTGCCTTTCCTGATATTTTGAATGTGTCCAACCGAGTGTTCCCGGTCGCTATCTGAGTCAAGCAATTCTGCTGGATGTTGCAGGGTAAAAGTTTTGCCTTCGAAGGAAGAGAGTGTCCTGTCGGAGAACACCTCCGAAGGATCTCTCCACAAATCTAAATTGTCATCGGGAGAGAATTTTCCGTCGAGCAATCCTTCCGGGTCAGTGATTTCGGATACTCGATAGGTTTGAAATCCGCTGCGGCCGATGATTGCATTTCGACAAATTAAATAGCCCTCGGGGCTGACTGCGATGTTTTCTGACAAGCGTTCGCCGAAATATCGCGTGCGGTCCATTGCCGTTGCGACGCTACCCACGGGTCATCACCGTTCCCACGATTCCCAGGGCGCTAGCGCGCGACTCGCCGCGCAGCTCGGCGGCGATGTCCTGCTCGCGGTCGGACAACGCATTCAGATTTGCCTGAAGTTTTGGAAATTCAGACAGGGCCAAGCGATTATGTTCGGCCATCCACGACGCTTTTTTCTGTTGGCATTTTTCGTGGCGTGTTGCAGCTTCGTCGATTGCGGCCTGGCACTTGGCAATCTCTGCCGCTGGCGCGAACCTGGACAATCGCTCTAAGGCCAGGCGCGCGGAATTCAAAGCGGCGTGTGCTTCGCCCTCGGCCGCCGTAGCTCGATTACTTAAGCGTTCCACGTTTTGAAGCTCGTCCTGCAAATCGGCTACAGCTTTCTGCGCGGCGCGACATTCGGCTTTCGTCTTTTCGTGCAGCTCAAACAACTCCGTTCTCCGAACGACCCGCCAATCTCGAATGAGAGTGTCAATCGCTGCGTTTTGCTGCAATCGTTTCGCGAGAAGCGAATCGCAACGCGCGATTAACGCCGTATCCTCGCACTGGAAGTTGGTCAGGAAACTTTCCCGCGGATCGACTAAATCGACCGAGCCGCCGTTCTGTTTCTCTGGTTCTTGCGAAACGCGAACAATTTGCCCGTGCTCTACTCGAATCACATTCGTTTGTGTCGCCATCGCGTCCCCTTCACTACAAAATTCGCTACACTTTCCACAGCAAACGATTTACCTCGAAGCCAAACCACTGAAAACAATCGGCGCAATCACGGACTGCCTTACACGCGCCGCTGATTCCGAATTATTTTCAGTGGTTCATGCCGCCGTCTTTCTTTTCGGCTTGGCCTTCGGAGATGCTTTCCGGAGTGTTCGGTTCGCCCTCGTTCACGGCCGTATTTTCGGCCTCGCTAGAATCAAAAGAGCCGCCACGTAGTTCCGGAGGCTCGACTTCGCGCCAGGAATCGGGGTTTGCCCAATCAGAGTCGGGCGTTGGGCCCGGTTCAAACTGCGTCTGTCTCCAATCGCCCATGGATTGTTTCCTCCTTAGATTTTACATGCTGAAATTTGGCCGCATATGCCGCGGCGATACTATCGACGAGTCTAAAGAAACAAGCCCGGGCCGCGCCTTCCTGCTTTTCCAACTGGTCCTTCGATGCGTTGCGCGCGCGGAGGTGCGCTCCGCGACGAGCGATTGACGTTCGACAGTCGATAATTCGCGTGTCGTGGACGGCCTGCCAATAACTTTGGAAATGGCGCTCGCAGTACCATTCATCCGGAACTTCAAATCGGGCGCCCTCGAAATGTCGCGCCGCCTTTTGTCCGCAGTTTTGGAAGCCGCATTTCACGTCAGTTCGGTTCCTCGGGACCGCCCGCACGAACAGCCTCGTCATGCTGGCGATTGAATTCGGCGAGCAATTGGTCGAGCGGATCTGGACCATCTGAAAATTGCACAGCCTGATGCGGACGCCCTTCGCTTCGGTCGGCGAGTTCTTGCGCCGCCGAAACACTCCCCCGCAATGCGGACTTGGCGAGACGCCTTGCGATTTTTTGCGAATACGTAAGTCCGTGCGGATCTCCGGGAACCACAGTTTCGAGCAGTTCACGGCACGCCACTGAGAGCGAACGTGTCTTTGGCCGTCCGCCTGGATTGCCGCTCACGCCTTTTTCAAACCGTCTGCCGAGTGGGGGAGTTCGCCGCCGTGCACCTGTTTTACCTCTGTTCTGAGGGGAGGATTTGCGGTTCTTCATGCTCTTGCCGCTACCGCCAGATCGCACGCTTCGAAGTACCCCGCTGAGGGCAAACATCCCGCGCCATCGAAATTCACTCTCAATCGCTAGCCGCTGGCCTTGAAACTGGAGATGACGCCAGCTC
>DASZCH010000087.1:0-51712 GCA_035943235.1 Candidatus Acidiferrales bacterium | reverse complement strand
GTGCAGGACAGCATGGACTCCATCATGAACCTGGCAAAGACCGAAGGCATGCTGTTCAAGTGGGGTTCCGGCACCGGAACGAATTTTTCGACCCTGCGAGGGAGTAAAGAAACGCTTTCGGGGGGCGGAATCGCTTCGGGGCCGGTGAGTTTTATGAAAGGCTTCGACGCGTTCGCGGGCGTGATTAAGAGCGGCGGGAAAACGCGGCGCGCAGCCAAAATGGTGATCCTCAATGTCGACCATCCGGACATCGCGGAATTCATCGATTGCAAGTTGAAGGAAGAGCGCAAAGCGCAGGTGTTGATCGAGCAAGGTTATAACTCGGCGATCGACGGCGAAGCGTATAGCTCAATCTTTTTCCAAAACGCCAACCACTCCGTCCGCGTCACGGATGAATTCATGCAGGCGGTGGAAGACGATCGTGACTGGTGGGCGCGGAACGTGAACGATGGCCAGCCGGTGGAAAAATTCAGTGCGCGTGACCTTTTGCGCAGAATGTCGGAATCGGCATGGCAATGCGGCGATCCGGGAATGCAATATGACACGACGGTGAACCGCTGGCACACCTGCAAGGGAACGGACCGGATTTACGCGTCGAATCCGTGCTCGGAATATATGTTCCTGGACGACACAGCGTGCAATCTGGCGTCGCTCAATTTGCTGAAATTCCTCGGTTCAAATGGGCAATTCGACGTCGAAGGCTTCCGGCACGCGGTTGATGTAACCATCACGGCGCAGGAAATCCTGGTCTCTAACGCGAGCTATCCGACGCCAAAAATCGAGCGGAACTCGCACGAGTTTCGACCGCTGGGATTGGGCTACGCCAATCTCGGCGGCCTATTGCTTTCGCTCGGTGTGCCGTACGATTCCGATCAGGGCCGCGATATTTGCGGCGCCATCACTGCGCTGATGACAGGCGAGGGATACGCGCAGTCTGCGCGCATCGCCGAGAGAATGGGCCCGTTTGCTCGTTATCAGGAAAATCGTGAGCCGATGCTCGAAGTGATGCGCATGCATCGCGACTCGCTGCGTCCCATCAAAGAAGATAATGTCCAGCCGCAAATATTGCGCGCCGCGCGTGATGCCTGGGACACAACCGTCGACCACGGAAGCAAATTCGGCTACCGCAATTCGCAAGTGTCCGTGCTGGCGCCGACCGGCACAATCGGATTCATGATGGACTGCGACACGACGGGAATCGAGCCGGACCTTGCGTTGGTGAAGCATAAGCGCCTGGTGGGCGGCGGCGTAATCAAGATCGTGAACAACACGGTGCCCATGGCGCTGATGCGGCTCGGCTATTCCGACGTTCAGGCCTCGCTAATTGTCGACTGGATTGACCAGCACGGAACCATCGAAGGCGCGCCCGCACTAAAGTCGGAGCATTTGCCGGTGTTCGACTGTTCGCTCGCAACGAATGGCGGCCGCTCAATCGCGTGGCGCGGGCATCTGAAGATGATGGCCGCGGCGCAGCCGTTCCTTTCCGGTGCCATTTCAAAGACCATCAACATGCCGGAGGAATCGACGGTGGAAGACGTGATGCAGGCTTATGTTGAATCCTGGAAGTTGGGGTTGAAGGCCGTGGCTATTTATCGCGACAACTCGAAGCGTTCGCAGCCGCTCTCTGCCGCGGGCGAAAGGAAGACGGGAACAGCCGAAACGGCCGCGGTTCCAGCGGCAGTCAAAGTGGAGGTGTCGGCTTCCGCACTGCAGCAGGAACTTTTCCGCTCAGAGCGCAGAAAGCTGCCGAGCGAGCGCAACTCGATTACTCACAAATTCTCGGTTGGCGGGCACGAAGGCTATTTGACCGTCGGAAAATATGACGACGGCACACCGGGCGAGATTTTCATCAAGATGGCGAAAGAAGGCTCGACGCTCTCGGGAATCATGGACGGCTTCGCGCTCTCCGTCTCGATTGCGCTGCAATACGGCGTGCCTTTACGGGCGCTCATCGACAAATTCGTGAACGCGCGCTTCGAACCTTCAGGCTTCACCGGCAACAAGGAAATTCCGTATGCCAAATCGATCATCGACTACATCGGGCGCTGGCTCGGCGGGAAGTTTATCTCTCGCGATTACCTGGTGCAGTCCGCCGAATCGCCGGCGGACAATCTCTCTCTGCCGGCCGCTCCGCTCGTGACGCCCATTTCCAGCGTCAGCGTCGCGGACGAGAAATCCTCGGAGAAAGTCCTGCGCCCGCGCGCGGCGATCGACGATGCTCCGTCGTGCTCCGAATGCGGCATGCTCATGACCCCCAACGGTAGCTGCTACAAATGCGAGAATTGCGGCAGCACGTCCGGCTGCAGCTGAAAACTAGGGAGCAAACAACCTTCTCAAAAGCTACTCGAACCGGCCCGTTTCTTACCTCATTGCGTCGGTCGTGAATATTACGGTCATGATTGTAGCAATGACTCCCCATTTCGGTAGCTGCACGATTCTGCTGAGACTGCACATAAGGGGCGAAGACGAATGGCGTGCCTTAAGTATCAGATACCCACGGAAGATTGCAGCGCTGAGGCAATGGACTGGGCGTAGCGGTCGACGTCTTCGGCGCGTTCGGCTTCGACCATGACGCGGGCAAGGCGTTCGGTGCCGGAATAGCGCACGACAATGCGGCCCGAATCGCCGAGTCTTTTTTTTCCGTCGGCAAGCGCGCTCGCGACCAGCGGCAGAGACTCGAGTGGCGGTTTGGAACGCACACGCACGTTCACGATTTTCTGCGGGAACACTTTCAAGTCGAGAAGAAGCGTGTCGAGCTTCCCTGCGATGGAAACGAGCGAAGCCATTTTCACGGCCGTCAGCATGCCGTCGCCGGTGGTGGAATCGTCGAGGAATATCACGTGGCCGGATTGCTCGCCGCCAAGATTCGCGTCGATGCGCAGCATCTCTTCCAGCACGTAACGGTCGCCGACGGGAACGCGCGCCAGTTTCAAGCCGTCGCGTTCGAGCGTTCGTTCCAGGCCCAAATTCGACATGCTCGTGCCAACGACTGTGTCGCCTTTAAGTTGCTTCTTCTTTTTCATGAAGCGGCTGGCGACAAAAAGAACCGCATCGCCATCGACGTAGCGCCCACTCGAAGTTGAAAAAACGGCGCGGTCAGCATCACCATCAAATGCAACACCGAGATCAGCGCCAGACGTGACAGTTTTCTCCTGCATTTTGCCGGGATGCAGCGAACCACAGTGATCGTTGATATTCCGGCCGTCCGGATTGTCGAAGATCGTCTGCACTTGCGCGCCGAGTCCGCGGAAAAGCTCTGGAGCCAGGGCGCTGGCCGCGCCATTGGCACAGTCGAGAACAATTTTCATGCCGGCCAGATTTGCTCCGGAAAATATTTTGCCACGCAAGGCCGAAAGATAATCGACGTGCAGAGCGTCGGTCGCCGGCAAGTTGCTCGAAACGGGCTCTGGAATCGGCGAGTTGTCCATTTGCGCGGCCAGAATTCGCATTTCGATTTGCGCCTCGGCTGCGTCGGGGAACTTCATTCCACTTCCAGAAACTAATTTCACGCCATTATCGTGATAGGGATTATGGGAGGCGGAAATGACGACGCCGGCGGAGAAATCCTCGGTGTGAACGAGCCACGCGACGCCGGGAGTCGTCATAATGCCCACGGATACAGGCTCTATTCCCGCGACGCGAAGGCCTTGCGCAATATGACTGGCGATTTCGGGGCCGGATTCGCGCGTGTCCATGCCGATGAGCACACGCGGCGATTTCGCGGCGTCGCGATGGTCCGCGATATACTGACCCAGCGCGACGCCAGCGCGAAAAAGCGTCGCGTCATCGAGAGGGTATTTGCCGGGAAGGCCTCGGATTCCGTCAGTACCAAAAAGCTCTTTGGGCATGCGCTTGAAAAAGAATCGAAAGTGCGAACCGAAGCTGGGAATTAAGTTTAGCACATGCCGGAAAACAGCCACACGGAAAGCGTCTCGATCGTCCGAGGCGCCATAACGGTGTGAAAACCGTCGTCGCCGTTATGTCGGAGTTAACGCTAAAGTGACTTGCTTGCCGCTTGCGGCTCCCCGCTCAGCCCGTGCTATACTTCATGGCCCGTCCACTTGACGGGCGTTTCTGTCAGGGCGATCGCGGGTTAGTTGGGGCTGGAGGTGGGTTTATCGCCGAACGAGCTGGAGCAAGTAGTGGTCCGCGGGTAAACGAACGCATTCGCGCGCGCGAATTGCGTGTGATTGACGACCAGGGGAATCAGCTTGGCGTGATGACTTACTTCGACGCCATGAAGGCGGCGCGCGAGGTGGGGCTCGATTTGGTCGAGATTTCGCCGAACGCAGTGCCCCCAGTCTGTAAAATCGCCGATTTCGGCAAGTTTCTCTACGAGCAGAATAAGAAGGCTCACGAGACGCGCAAGCACCAGAAGGGCACGCAGATTAAGGAAGTCAAGTTCCGCCCTTCGACGGCCGAACATGATTATCAGGTGCGCAAGAACCAGATTATCGAGTTCCTCGGCAAGGGTTACAAAGTGAAGGCCATGATCTTCCATCGCGGGCGCGAAATGGCTCATCAGGACGTCGGCCGCGGAAAGATGATGCGCCTGCTGAAAGATATCGAAGAGCACGCGCTGGTGGAATTCGGGCCCCGCATGGAGGCGAATATCTTGCTGGCTCTATTGGCGCCGAAAAAAGGCTCCGTTGGCGCGAAGCCGGCATCCGGACCGTCCTGAGATTCGAGTTTTATTGCATTTAGTGAGGGAATTGTGCCGAGAAAACCGAGAAAGAAAATCAAGCTGAAGACTCATCGAGGGGCAGCCAAGCGTTTCAAGATCACCTCTACGGGAAAAGTCATGCGCATGCATTCCGGCAAGCGCCACTTGTTGGGCACGAAGAAACCGAAGCGCATGCGCCGGCTAAAAAAACAGATCCAGGTGACGCCCGGCGATGCGGCAAAGATCCGGCTCCAGTTGCCCTACGGCACCTAGCGTTTGCGATAATTTGAGTTCGACGATTTGATTTTTTCACCGCGCCAGGCAGCGCTTCACGGGTGCCTGCCGGCCGGTCAGCCCCGTAATTTTGGGGCACATGGCAGCAAGCAGTTCCTACGAGACAAACCCGTTGCGTTGCGTCGATGTTTAGGCGTGCCGCGACTATTTGTCTCCTGTTGTTTCCGTGAATTTTTCGGTGCTGGCCGTATTGCCGGCATATCGCTAACAATTTCTTTCGAGGAGTTTCTCATGCCTAGAGTCAAACGTGGAACCAAACGCCGCGCCAAGCGCAAGAAGATTCTGAAACACACGAAGGGCTTCTTCCTGACGAAAAGCAAGTTGTATCGCTCGGCGAAGGAGGCGATGAACCGTTCGCTGCGCTATTCCTATCGCGACCGCCGCACGCGCAAACGCGATTACCGCACGCTGTGGATTCAGCGCATTGGCGCAGCCGCGCGCAATAACGGCATTTCATACAGCCAGTTCATGCACGGGCTGAAGTTGGGCGGCGTGGATCTCGACCGCAAAATCCTGGCGGATATTGCGGTGCATGATGCGGCGGCATTTACGTCGCTGGTGGCGCAAGCGAAACAGCACCTCGCGGCGCCGGCTCCCGCATCGGCCTAGGCGTAAGTTTCGTTGTAGCTCGGGTTCCTGGCGCCGGCGAGTAAGACGCCCCAGCTTCGCGATGGGGCTTAATCACGTGCCTGACATCCTCGAAAAAACGGATCTCACTTTTGACACACTTGGCGTGTCTTCAGAAACCGATATCCAGACCCTCTTCGAAGAACTACTCCGCGTGGCCGACGGCGAGCTCCTGGGTGTGGGAAGCGCAGAGGAGATGGAAGCCTTCCGCGTTCGCTGGGTAGGGAGAAACAACAGCGTCAAAGCGCGCGTGCAGGAAAATTGGCTGAAACCGGCGCGGGCAGAGGCAAAAAAGTGGGTGGGTTCGAGTTTCAATGCCGCTTTTCGAAAATTAGAGGAAGGCCTAGCCAGTAAGAAAGCAACGCTTCAGACGAACGGTACGGCGGGCCGCACCGATCTTTCGCTTCCCGGCGTGACGCGTCCGATTGGCACCCGCCATTTGATTTCTCAAACGTACGAGGAGCTTTACCGCATTTTCAATTCGATTGGCTTTTCAATCGTCGAGGGTGCCGAGATCGAAACGCCGTATTACAATTTCGAGGCGCTGAATATTCCCGAGCATCATCCCGCGCGCGACAATATGGACACCTTTTACCTCGGCAACGCGCCGGGGTATCTTTTGCGCACGCACACTTCGCCGATGCAAGTGCGCACCATGGAAAAACAGAAGCCGCCCGTGCGCATCGTAGTGCCGGGTAAAGTGTATCGCCGCGACAATCCGGATGCGACGCATTCTTTCATGTTTCACCAGCTCGAGGGGCTCGCGGTCGACACGGATATTACGTTTTGCGATTTCAAAGGCACGATCGAATATTTCGCGCAACAGTTCTTCGGGCCGCAAACTCGCGTACGCCTGCGCCCCAGTTATTTTCCGTTCACCGAGCCTTCGGCGGAGTTTGACGCGTCATGCCACGTTTGCGGCGGCTCGGGTTGCCGCACATGCAAATATTCAGGATGGATTGAGCTGTTTGGGGCCGGAATGGTCGATCCCGCGGTTTACGGATTCGTGGATTACGACGCGAAACGGTTGAGCGGTTTTGCCTTTGGATTGGGTGTTGACCGGCTCGCCATGCTGAAATTTGGCATCGACGATTTGCAGCAATTTTTCAGGAACGACACGCGTTTCTTGCGTCAGTTCCCGTAAGTGGGCGGCGAGACCATGACCATCGCGTCCGTCTCACACCGTCCGCACAGTGTTCCCGGCGAACAGCGCGGGCTGCGGAAACGCATCTTTGCGTGGACGCTACATAAGTTTAACGGGCGCTACGAACAGAAAATAGCGGCTCGCAAACTTAGGTTGCTCGGCGGACTAAAGGGCACCGTGATTGAAATAGGTCCGGGAACGGGTCCGAATCTGCGCTACTACGCGAATACGGTGCGTTGGATTGGCATCGAGCCGAATTTGTACATGCGCGGATATTTGAAGCGTGAAGCAGAGCGTACCGGCGTCACGGCGGAATTGCGCGACGGCAGGGCAGATGCCCTGGAGTGTGCGAACAATTCGGCCGACGCGGTCGTAAGCACGCTTGTACTTTGCTCGGTGCCGGATTTGCGCGGCGCGCTCTCCGAAATTTTGCGAGTGCTTAAGCCCGGCGGCCGATTTGTTTTCATCGAGCATGTCGCGGCCCCGCCGGGCACGCGTTTGCGAAAGTGGCAGCACCGTTTGCGCCCGTGGTTTCATTTTTTTGCCGACGGATGCAATCCGGACCGCGAGACGTGGCGCGCCATCGAATCGGCCGGATTCGCTGAAGTGCGTCTCGAACATTTCGACGGGCCCGTGCCACTCGTAAGGCCACATGTCGCTGGCGTAGCGATCAAGAAAGTCGCGTGATGCAGCCTGCAAAACGGGAGTCGCGTAACGACAGCGGCGCAAGAAAACAATGAAGGTTCTCTACAACTGGCTGAAGGAATTCGTGGACTTCACCGCACCGGCGGCCGAGCTGCGCTCGCGACTGTCGATGGCGGGAATTTCGGTCGATTCCGTTGAAGAGACACCCGCGGGAGCGGTGTTGGATGCCGAGATCACGATCAACCGCGCGGATTTGCTTGGCCATGTGGGAATCGCGCGGGAAGTTGCGGCGCTCTACCGGCTTGCCCTGAAGCGAGTGTCACCGACATTCAAGGAATCTGCCGAACCAGCATCAAAAGCGACGCGTGTCGAAATCGAATGCCCTGATCTTTGCGGGCGCTACACCGCGCGGATCATTCGCGGCGTGAAAATTCAGCCTTCGCCGGAGTGGCTGGGGCAGCGGCTCGAAGCTCTCGGCCAGTCGTCCATCAACAACGTCGTGGACATTACGAATTACGTCATGCTCGAACTCGGCCAGCCGCTCCATGCATTCGATTACGACCGCCTCGCCGAGCATCGCATCGTCGTGCGGCGAGCGCGGCCGGGCGAGACGATGCGCACACTCGACGGAATTGAGCGCAAACTGACGAAAGATATGTGCCTGATTTGCGATGCGCGCTCTCCGGTGGCGATTGGCGGCGTGATGGGCGGCGCGGAAAGCGAAATCAGCTTCAGCACGAAGAATCTGCTGCTCGAATCCGCATGGTTCGATCCGATTTCGATTCGCCGCACTTCGAAGGCGCTGGCTCTGCGCACGGAAGCATCGATGCGCTTTGAGCGCGGCATCGATATCGAATTGGCCGATCTGGCCTCGCGCCGCGCGGCGGAACTGATCCAAGAGGTCGCGGGAGGCGAAATCCTCGCCGGCACAGTCGATGTCTATCCGCATCCCGTGACGCCCGAGAAAATCGAGCTTTCGCGCAAAGAGTTGCTGCGCATCATGGGCGCGGACGTCCCCGATCGCACCATCGAGGAAATTCTCTCGGCACTGGGCTTCGCACCCGAACGCATCGACGCGAATCGCGGCAGCGCCGGGTCTCTCGCCGCTCGATTTGAATGCACGCTGCCGTCGTGGCGCGGTGACGTGACGCGCGAAATCGATATCATCGAGGAAATCGCGAGGCATTACGGCTATGACAAATTCCCTCCGCGGTTGCCTCCTGCTAAACAACCTGCCGCGCGTCTGCCAAACGCAACGGAGGAAGACAGGCTGCGTGTGCGCTTGGTCGCACTCGGTTACCAGGAAATTGTCGCGATCCCGTTGGTTGATCCACAGCGTGACGCCGCGTTTCGCCCGGAAAACGTGACGCCAGCAGTCATCGCGAATCCGCTCTCTGAGGATGCTTCCGTCATGCGCACTTCGGGTGTCCCCAGCATGATCACCGCGCTCGAATGGAATTTGAATCATGGGCAACGAAATGCACGACTTTTCGAATTCGGCAAAGCGTATGACTTACACGAGGGAAAGCCCGTCGAAACGCCGATTCTGACACTCGGAGCAACGGGCTTGGCGCGCGAACAATCCATTCACGAGCCGGCGCGCGAATTTTCTTTCGATGATCTGAAGGGCGATATCGATCAGATTCTGGCTGTCGCCGGAGGGACGGATTGGAAGCTTGGCGGACCTGCCTGGCTCGGGGCGGGGCGCGCGGCGGAGATTTCGGCCACAGCGGGGAACGGTGGCGGTTCGATCGGCGTTGCCGGGCAGCTCGCGCGCAATCTTACGCAGCGGTTCAAGCTGCGGCAGGAAGTCTATCTTGCAGAGTTGCGTCTTCAGCCGCTGATGCAAGCTGTCGCCCACGCTCACAGTTCGCTGCGTTACCAGCCCTTGCCACGATTCCCTGCTGTGGAACGTGACTTTTCACTCGTGCTAGCCGACGGAACGACGTTCGCCCAAGTCGAGGAAACGATTCGTTCCGTCAATGTCCCAGAACTGCGGCGCATCGAGGCAATTGATCTATTCCGAGGTGGGCAAGTGCCTGCGGGAAAATATTCGCTCCTTGTGCGCGTTACATTTCAGAGCGTGGACGCAACTTTCACGGAGGCGCAGCTCACTGATTTTTCCACACGCATCGTCTCGGCCCTCGCGGAGAAGCTGGGCGCGTCCCTCCGCGCCAGTTGACACAGGAATTGACCGGAAATTGTGCGGCATACGCTACGAAATCCCGGTCGCCGCTCCCGGCCTTGCCATGGTTCGATAGTTGCCGCAGAATGACTGCGATGCGACGCAAGACCGAAAATCTGCTCACGCCGCGCGAAGCTTCGCAAGTCCTCGGTGTCAGCTACCCCACACTCAAGCAGTGGATTTATCACGGTAAGCTGCGCACCGTAAAGACGGCCGGTGGCCACCACCGCATCCCCGAATCAGAAATTGACCGGTATCTGTCGCGCATTCTTCGCCGCGCCGATGTCGCGGAGCGCCGTACAACATTTCGGCGAATCAGCGGGCGCAATCAGCTCATCGGGCGTGTGGTTGGAATTAAAACGAGTGGCTTGATCGCTCAAATCACCTTGTCGATCGGCGAGCAACATATAACATCCATCATCACGGCGGATGCGGTACGCGAAATGCGCTTAAAAACAGGGGATATGGTCGCTGCGCTTATTAAATCGACTGAAGTGATGATCCTGCGCGTCTGACTGTCGTCCGATTCCATTCCTAAATTTTTCTCCTCAATCATGTCCGTATTAAATCGTACTTAATTAACGATTAAATACGGTGTATTATGTGTGTGCCGCTTCTTGCGATTTTATCGACACCCAGCATCATTCCGGAGCTCGGATGGATGTACTTTTCCAGCGACTTTACAACGCAGCACTAATCGCTTGCTTTCTTCTGGCCGGCACATATGGAACGCCATGCCCCGCGCAGAATGTGGACCGGACCGGCGGCAGTGGCTGGCTCGCGCGCGTCTCGTCAACTCAAGCCGAACAGCCGCACTGGATCACGCCGCTCGCGACCGTCACGCCGCGCCTGGAACAGGAAATTCGCTACGACAATTTCTGGGAAGCTGGCCTGCCCGGCGGCGCGTCGCTGACGAATTACGATGGTGCGAAGGGCCTTGAGCTTATACCGGCGCGACACGTGGAAATTATCCTGGGCGTGCCGCCCTACATTGTGCACCACAATTCCAGCGCGAGAGACGGCATTGGGGATACATCGTTTCTGCTGAAGTATCGTTTCCTCTCGGGAAATGAAGGCCACGGCAATTACATTCTAACCGCATTTCTCGGCGTCACAGCGGCAACGGCCACCAATGGCAACGGCACCGGCCACGGAAGCGTCGCGCCGACTCTGGCTTTCGGGAAGGGCTGGGGCGATTTCGATTTTCAAAGCACGTGGGGCACGACGGTACCCATGGGAGCCGTGAGCCGCATCGGGACGCCAATTAACGTGAACAACGCGCTCCAATACCGCGTCCTCCGCAGATTTTGGCCGGAAATGGAGGTGAATTCGACATGGTGGTCAAATGGAACGAGGGCTGGCAAAAAGCAGGTTTTCCTGACGCCGGGAGTCGTCTATGGCAGGCTGCCCATCCATAATCGCATCGGTTTGACGCTTGGTGTCGAATTTCAAATCGCCGCAACCCACTTCCACACATTTAACCACAACGTGATTCTTTCTATTCGCATGCCATTCTAAGATTCGCACTTCTTCTCATCTGCCACGTTCCTCTTGGCCTTGCACCCGGAGATTGGCTATGCCCGCTTGCCTTGTCTGCAACGATGCCGCAAAATAGGCGAACCCGAGGGTGACGCTAATGAAAATAGAGATTTTCGACCAGACATATAACGTGCAGGCGGAAGGCGATGAAGCCTATCTTCGCCAACTGGCGTCGTTCGTCGATGAGAAAATGCGCACGGTCGCCGAAGCCACGCGGCAAGTGGACTCAACGCGGTTGGCCGTGCTCGCTTCGTTGAATATCGCCGACGAACTTTTCGCGTTGCGCCGCCACCAGGAAACGATAGAAGTGCCGCTGCGGAAACGGGTTGAAAAGTGCGTGAATTTGGTCGAGAAGGCGCTGGAAAGCTCTCAC
Organism: Candidatus Acidiferrales bacterium; assembly: GCA_035943235.1. Taxonomy (GTDB): domain Bacteria; phylum Acidobacteriota; class Terriglobia; order Acidiferrales; family UBA7541; genus DAHUXN01. The sequence goes on along the minus strand of DASZCH010000087.1, from coordinate 40,242 downwards.
TGACGCCGTTTACTCTCCGGTGGAACTCCCATTGCAACCTATTCCCCGAGCGGCACGTCTGACCTACAATCGGGGTTGTGAACCCGGTCATTAAGTAATGCGCAGTCCTGCATGAGAACTCTCGGGAACAGAAAAACACGGCTGATATTCTTCGCGCTGTCGGTGGCACTCTTATTGGCGACGGCGACGACGGCGGGGAACGTCTGGCATCACCATGCCACAACCGCTGCCGAATCTACATGCTCAATTTGTCACCTCGGACACCAGCCGGTTCAGCCATCTCACATACAGCAGTCAGCGCCGTTAATGCTGGCCGAGGACTCGGGGCCATTCGTTGCCGAGCCACTGTTCCGCAGCGCGCCAATTTTTTCTCGTCTCGCAACCCGCGCACCTCCTTCCCTCTAAGCCCCTGCGTATTCCTTCGGGCGCACCGCTCGCCCCAACTTGCTCCACTTCGTAAAGGAAACTGATGTATTACCGTGCTCTGTGTTTTCCGGCCCTTGTGGCTATCTTGCTGGGAGCTGCCGCGCTGTCATTCGCGCAGTCCTCGCAATCCGCCATTCGCATTACGCTGGATGAAGCCATCCAGCTCGCACTAGCGCATAATCACGCGCTGCTTGCTGCCCGCACCACAATACTGGAAAGTCAGGCAGCAGAGAAAACGGCGAACCTGCGGCCGAATCCTACTTTGACCGTTGATGGTCTCTTTATTCCTATTTTCAGCCCCAGCCAATTGAACTCTGACACCATCGACAATCTGTCTGAATTCGACACTGCCCTCAGCTACTTGTTTGAGCGCGGTAACAAGCGCCAACACCGGCTGAAGGCGGCGCAGGATCAGACCTCGGTCACAAAGTCTACGGTGGCGGATAACGAGCGCACGCTGACATTTAACGTCGCGACACAGTTCACCGGCGTCTTGCTCGCTGAATCCACGCTCAATTTCGCACAGCAGGATCTCAAAGATTTTCAGGATACCGTGAGTATCAGTGAGAACCGGTATAAGGCAGGTGCGATCAGCGAAGGCGACTTCCTGAAGATCAAATTGCAGCTTCTGCAGTTTCAAACCGATGTGACGTCGGCGCAACTCGCCAAGCAGCAAGCCTTGGTCGCGCTTCGGCAACTGCTCGGATACCAATCCGTGCCGCAGGATTACGACGTTGCTGGCGACCTGGAGTATCACAAGCTGCCATATACATTGGAAGACTTGCAGGCTCGTGCGCTGAAGGAACGCCCCGATCTGCGGGCCGCCGAGCAAGGGATTGCGGCAGCGCAAAGCCAGTACACACTGGCAAAGGCGAATGGAAAAGTTGATGTGACTGGGACTTTTACCTACTCCCACGTTTCAGGATTCAATGCCGGCTCCCTCACGGTTAACGTTCCGCTCCCGATTTTCGACCGTAACCAGGGCGAAATTGCTCGCACGAATTATGCGATTGAGCAGGCACGTGAAACCGAGCAGGCGGCTTCCGAGCAAGTGATGGCCGACGTGCAAACGGCCTACGAAACGGTGCACACGAACGAGCAGACACTCCAAATCTATCAAACCGGTTATTTGGACGAGGCCAAGCAGTCGGTTGACATCAGCGAGTACGCATACAAGCGCGGCGCCGCAAGCCTACTCGATTTTCTGGACGCGGAACGCAGCTATCGCGGCACGGAACTGGCCTATCGCCAGCAACTTGCTTCCTACATGCTCGCACTTGAGCAATTACGGGAAGCGGTCGGGACAAGGACGCTGCCATGAATCGCATGCTCATGTACCTGCACTCCGCTGAGAAACTCCGGCGTTTGACTCCCGCTCTAGGCATCGGTATTGCCGCTGTAATGGTTCTGGCTGGGTGCGGGTCGAATGGCCATGAATCAGCTGCGAAGATGACTTCATACACTTCGGCGAACTCTGACACGGAAGGGAAGCTTTTCACCGTGCCGCAGGACCAGCTTTCGCACATCCAGATTGTGAGCGTTTCGACTGCGCCGCTGACACGAGCTCTTCGGTTGTCCGGCCAAGTGGCTTACAACGGTTTCAAAACAACCCCGGTGATCAGTGCCGTAGGGGGACCCGTCAGTCGAGTGCTTGTCTTTCCCGGCCAGCACGTACGGGTAGGCCAACCGATGCTGGAAGTCTCCAGCCCGGATTATTCTCAGCTGCGCGCAACGTATTTAAAAGCGCGCGACAGCTACAGTCTGGCCAATAAGAATTACCAGCGCGCGCAGGATCTCTACGCGCACCACGCCATTTCAGAGGCGGACGTGTTGCAAGCTGAATCGGTTCGCACGCAGGCGCAAACCGATATGAATGCTGCCGAGCAAGCTCTGCATATTCTCGGAATAACGAACCTAGATTCGCTCGCAACCGCGCCCGTTTCGGCCCAAATCCCAGTGCGCGCACCCATCTCCGGGGAAGTAGTGGACCGCCAATGTTCATCCGGGCAATTGATTCAAGCAGGCGCCACACAATGCTTTACGATTTCCGACATGAGCACCGTGTGGGTGCTAGTAAACGTGTACCAGAACCAATTGTCGTACATTCACACAGGCGATGCCGTTTCCGTACAGACGGACGCCTATCCCACTATTTTCCACGGGAAAATTTCTTACCTAGCTCCCGCGGTGGATCCCAACACCAGGACCTTGCAGGCGCGGATCGTAACTGAAAATCCGGGCGAAAAATTGAAGAGTCAGATGTATGTGACGGCAACGGTCATTGCGGGCAAGATTCGCAACGCAATTACGGTTCCTGCGGCGTCGGTGATGCGCAACACTGAAAATCAGCCGTACGTCTACGTGCAAACCGGAGCGGTGCAGTTCAGCCGGCGGAATGTCGAAATCGGCGAAACGCAAGAGGGCCGGATCCAAATTCTCAGCGGATTGTCCCCGGGCGAAAAAGTTGTCGCCGACGGCAGCCTGTTCCTGCAGTTTCAGAATTCATTGCAACGGTAGCAGTCCATGCTGACGATTAACCATCCATGATCCATCGCCTAGTCCAATTCGCGTTACGGCAGCGCTTCCTGGTCCTCTTACTCGTGGTTGCGCTTGTCATTGCGGGCTCGATCTCCTTCCGACGCATGCCCGTGGATGCGTATCCCGATCTTTCGCCCCCGATGGTGGAGTTAATCACGCAATGGCCGGGACACGCTTCGGAAGAAATCGAGCGCCTAATCACCATTCCGTTGGAAGTCGAGATGAACGGCGTGCCGCACATGCAGGTCATGCGCTCGATTTCGCTCTATGGCCTATCGGACGTGCGCATGACATTCGACGAGGGCACGGACGATTACTTTGCCCGCCAGGTCGTCTTCGAGCGTATCGCGGACGCTAGTCTACCCTCGGGTGTTGCACCGTCCATGGCACCTCTCTCCAGTCCTAGCGGCCTCGTGTATCGCTACGTCATCCAGAGCCCGGACCGGAGCCCGCAGGAACTCAAGACATATGAAGACTGGGTGGTCGAGCGCGCGTACAAGTCTGTTCCCGGCGTCGCCGATGACTCAGGCTTTGGCGGCACTGTGATGCAATATCAGGTGCTGCTCGATCCCGCCAAACTTTACGGCTACCACCTCTCTATTCCCACTGTCCTCCAACAGTTGGCTAACAATAACGCCAATGCCGGAGGCGGGTTTTACTCGCAAGGCGGACAATTTTATTACGTGCGTGGCTTGGGCCTGATACGCGACCTCAAGGACATAGGCGACACCGTTGTCGGCAGTCAGAACGGCGTTCCAGTACGCATCAGCGACGTTGGCCAGGTTACGATGGGCCACGCCCCTCGGCTTGGCGAGTTCGGCTTCATGGACAACGATGACGCTGTCGAAGGCGTGATCCTGATGCGTCGCGGCGAACAAACGCAGGATGTACTGAAGGGCGTCGAGGCCGAGACGAACGATCTGAATCAGCATGTGCTTCCGCCCGACGTGAAGGTGCATCCTTTTTATGACCGCAGCGATCTGGTCAAGCTGACGATCGACACCGTCGAGGGCAATCTCGTTCGCGGCATGTTGCTCGTTTTGCTGGTTCTCTTTCTTTTCCTCGTCAGCGTGCGTGCCGCCGTCATCGTCGCGCTTACAATTCCTCTGGCGCTGCTTTTTTCATTTATCTGCCTTCACGCCAAGGGCGTCGACGCAAACCTGCTCTCCATTGGTGCCATCGATTTCGGAATCATCATTGATGGCACTCTTGTAATGGTCGAAAATATTTACCGTGAACTGGGCCTACGCAGGGGGCAGGAATATAAGCTGAGTGAGGTGATTGCCGCAGCTGCCTCGGACGTCGACCGGCCCGTCTTTTATTCTATCGCCGTTATCATCGCCGGATACATTCCGATCTATGCTCTCAGCGGCGCCTCGGGAAAATTGTTTCATCCGATGGCCGATACCATGGCCTTTGCTTTGCTCGGCGCTCTCATTCTGACGCTGACGTTCGTGCCCGTGATGTGCTCCTATTGGTTCAAGAACGTCCGCGAGCGCGCCAACAAGCCATTTGAAGCCATGAGAGATTTCTACGCACACCGCCTCGATTGGTGCCTCGATCATCCCGCTCCCACGCTGTTAGCGGCCGTGGTGATCTTTAGCCTTACGCTCATTCTGGTGCCATATATTGGCGGCGAATTCATGCCGCACCTCGACGAAGGTGCGCTGTGGGTCCGCGCAACGATGCCGTACACAATTTCCTTCGAGGAAGCCAGCAAGTTCTCCCCAGAAGTGCGGCATCTCCTGATGTCCTATCCCATGGTCACGCAGGTGGGTTCCGAGCTTGGCCGTCCTGACGATGGCACGGACCCTACGGGCTTCTTCAACGACGAGTTTTACGTCGGCCTGAAGCCATATAGCGATAAAACATGGTCGCAAACTTCCGTCCGGAACAAGCCTGAGCTAATCGAAGACCTCCAGAAGAAGCTCGCTGCATTTCCGGGCGTAATTTTCAATTATACCCAGCCCGCGGAAGACGCCGTGGATGAAGCCCTGACGGGTTTGAAGAGCTCCCTGGCGGTAAAAATTTACGGGCCGGACTTGAATGTCTTGCAGGACAAAGGAATTCAGATCAAGCGCATCCTCGAACACATCCCAGGATTCACCGAACTGACTGTGGTCCGCGAATTGGGCCAGCCAAGCCTGCTCATCAACGTCGATCGCGACAAAATTGCGCGCTACGGAATCAACGTTGCCGATGTCGAGGCCGTCATTCAAGCCGCCGTTGGCGGGCAGGCGGCAACGCAAGTGATTCAAGGCGAGAAACTTTTCGATCTCGTCGTACGCATGGAGCCCCAATTCCGATCAAGCTCGACGCAGATCGGCAATCTTCTGGTCGGCGCTCCTTCGGGCCAGTTGATTCCGCTCAGCCAGCTCGCCGACATTCACGAGAGCATGGGCGCGTCGTTCATTTATCGGGAAAGCAACTCACGCTATATCGGCGTGCAGTACAGTATTGAGGGACGCGACTTGGAAAGCGCCGTCCTCGCGGGCCAGAAAGCAGTAAACGATGCCGTTAAATTGCCGCCGGGATATCGCGTGGCTTGGGGCGGTGAATATAGCGAACTGCTAGCCGCAGAGAAGCAATTGGAAGTGGTCGGACCGCTCGCCGTGTTGTTGATATTTTTTATCCTTTTCGTCCTCTACGGGAATTTCAAATTTCCGGTCGGGATTGCCATCGGCGTGCTCATCACGGAGCCGGTCGGCGCCCTCATCGCCCTGAAGCTCACGAACACCCCATTTAGCGTTTCATCCATCCTGGGCTTGCTTGCGCTGATGGGCGTGTCGGTCGAAACGGCGGTCATCTTATATTCATTCATCAATAAGCTGCGCCTGAGCGGCCAGGACATCCGCACAGCCACGCGCGAAGCAGCCCTCTTGAGGTTGCGGCCCATTATGATGACGGCGCTCGTCGCGTGCCTTGGCTTGCTGCCAGCAGCCCTTTCGCACGGCATTGGCTCGGACACCCAGCGGCCGTTTGCCATTGTTATCGTTGCAGGCTTGATTTCGCGCCTATGCCTCGCCGTCTTCATTGACCCGGTTATTTACCGCGCCGTCGCCCGCGACGGTGATGTCCTTCAGGTCTGATTATGTATGTCTAAAGACGGGGCTGCAGCCATTGGCGCTCTAACTGGTGAAACCACCGGCGCTGTGGTGTTGGCTCTGGTCCTCGTTCTGGCCGCAACAAGCATCGGCGCCCCTGACCTGGCACCAGCACTCCGATGCTCGACCTAAGCGTCCGGAAGATGATCTCTTCCACGGCCACGCCTCCCTCCCTTCCGCACAGGGACTCTGAGAGGAAATGTACGGAAGCTGCTACAATTAATTGCGGAGTTGGCCTGCGACGCGCGTCTCGCCGCGATGGCTACTTTGAACCAACACTGAAACCCCGGGAGTCCTTGTCGCCCTGCCGGTGTGCATGTCCTCTCTCGAGCAATCGGGCCAGGAAAGCCTAAAGGCAGGCGTTGGGCGCCCACTTAGATCAGGGGTTCAGGGGCCTAGCTGCGTACGGCGAAGTGGACCGCTCCGCTTTCTTTGGGCGGTTGCCGTGCGGAAAGGATTTTTGCAAATTTTGGTTGTCTTTCCCGGCCTCCAACCTCTAGCATCCAACTTCTAACTCATGCGAATTCTTTTTGTAGGAGACATCGTAGGCTCGCCCGGCCGGCGCATCGTGCACGACCATCTCGCGGACATTGTCGCGCAGCAGAAAATTGACCTATGCATCGTCAATTGCGAAAACGCGGCTTCCGGTTTTGGTGTCACGCCGCGGTTGGCCGACGAGCTCTTGGGCTCCGGCGCGGAAGTGCTTTCCGGCGGGAATCACATCTGGGACCGCAAGGAAATTTTCGACTACTTGCCACATCAGCCGCGCCTGCTGCGTCCCGCGAATTTTCCCAACGGCGCACCCGGCAGCGGGCTTTACGTCGGCGCCTCGCGCGATGGAGTTGGCTATGCGGTCTTGAATCTGCAAGGGCGTACGTTCATGACGCCGCTTGATTGCCCGTTTCGCGCCGCGGAGCGCGAACTCGCTCGCATTCCTCCCGAGGTGAAAGTGGTTCTCGTGGATATGCACGCGGAGACAACCTCTGAGAAGCAGGCCATGGGCTGGTTTCTGGATGGCAAGGTTTCCGCCGTTGTGGGGACCCACACCCACGTGGCCACGGCGGACGCGCACGTTCTGCCCAAAGGCACAGCCTTCATCACCGATGTAGGAATGACCGGGCCGCACGATTCAATTATCGGCATGGGCAAGGAAGGCATCATCGAGCGCTTCCTTAACGGCCTTCCCGCGCGCTTTGAAGTCGCCGAGGGAGACGTGCAGATGCATGCCGTGAGCATTGACGTGGATGAGTCTTCCGGGCGCGCCCGTTCCATAGAACCGCTTGTCTTCCGCGCCGAATAATTTCCGCGCGCGTGTAAACCCAAAACGCAGTTCCGCGCATCTCAATTGACCGGACGCACCGTGTATAATTCTGTGTCATGAAAATTTCCGCCAGCCGAATCACGACTGCCGTTGTTGCAGGAACGATCGTCTGCGCGGCTTTCGTCTTGTTTGCGCCGGGCATTTCTCGCGCGCAAGACGACATGGAAATCGAGATTACGGCTCGCGCGCGCCTGTTTCCCGACATTGGCCCGGGCATTAAGGCGGTCAGACGCGACGCCGCTGGCCGCTATTACTTCCTTTCGACAGTAGATCCGGTCGTTCGCGTCTATACCGCTGATAACACCTTCTTAGGGCAAATTCCCACGAACGCGACCGGCGCGGCGGCGATTGTCTACGGCGAAGATATGGATGTGGACGCTTCAGGCCGCGTATACGTATCGGATCGTGGTGCGAATGCTGTGAAGATCTACTCGCATGAAGGCAAGCTCGCGCTTTCGATTCCCGTGACTGCCCCTACTTCGGTCGTGGCGCTTCCCTCAGGCGAAATCGCGGTTGCCGGCTTGAAGTCTGGGGAACTTGTCACGGTTTACGATGCGGCGGGCAAGGATTTGCGCGAATTCGGCGACATTTCCGACCTGGCGGAGCATCAGCAATTAAATCGCATGCTTAATATCGGACGCTTGGCCGACGACCCTGCAAATCACATTTACTATGCGTTCAGCTATTTGCCCGAACCGACCGTCCGCAAGTACGATGCATACGGCTATAGCGCCTATCAAATTTCGCTCAAGACAATTGACATCTACCCCACGGCGCAGGCGGTGCGCCGCGCCATTTACCGGCTCGACCAGCAAAATATAGCGCCCCAGTTGCAAAAGGTGATCAACGCCATCGGCGTGGACCCGGCGACGCAGGAAGTTTGGGTCGCCCTGGGCGACGATTTGATGAAGTTCGATAAGGATGGGAATCGCACCGAGAAATACCGCACGCTCACGACCAGCGGCGAAGATTTGACGCCGACGTCAATCCTCGTCGAGCCCCATCGCCTGCTTCTCGCCGACGATCCTCACGGCATTTTCGAATTCGCACGGCCCGACCAACCCGCAGCACCGTCCTCCAAGACTAAATGATTTTCGTCATTGTCCGCACAGCGTGGCAACCTGTTGCTTGAGGCTCGCGTCCATGTGGATTCCCACGTGGCTTGCGGCGGAGCAAATCTGCGGGGCCGAAACCGCGAGCGCACCCCTAAAATCAGCGCCATCCAAATTCCCGCCACTGAGTTGAGTCCCGCTGAGAATAGTTCCCTCGAAAATAGCGTTGCGCAGGTCCGCCCCACGCAGGTCCGCGGCATCCAGAAATGCTCCATTGAGCTGCGCATTTTCGAGCTTCGCGCCAGCCATTTTCGCCGCGCCTAGATACGCTCCACGAAAATCAGCTTGATTCATTTCCGCGTCATTCATGGAGGTGTCGCGCAGATCAGCCTTCCGGAGGCTCGCGCGCACCAACTGCGCATTCGTTAGGTTGGCGGCGTACATATTCGCGCCGTCAAGTCTTGCGCTGACCAGAATTGCTCCGGCCAAGGAAACGTACGTAAGGTCTGCGCCGGACAAATCCGCCCGATCGAGAACCGCTGAATCAAAATTTGCGTGTCGCAAGTTCGCGCCGCGAAAATCCGTCTGCGAGAGATACGCGCCGCGCAAGTCGGCGTTCTGCATCTGAGCGTTCGCGAAGAAGGCGCGAGCCCCCCGCGCGTAGCGGAGACTCGCATAGGAAAGCCGCGCACCCTTCACCAGCCCCAAGTCCTCCTCTTTCCCGGACCATCCTGCCGGGGTTCTCGAAATTGCCGCGTTCGTTACGTCGGGAAATGGATCGTAGCCCACCAGCCAGAAAATGTCGGCGGTCCATCGGCGAAAGTTGGACGCGCTCAATCCTGGAGCGCGGCCATTCCCGTGAGGAGCGCCCAGAATGGCGCCCAAGGAAAGCGCCAGCAAAAACACACAGGCGGCCAGCGTTGCAGTGGTGAACGGACCACTTTGCCAGGGTTTCGCGAATTGTTTTGCTTCGTTAGCGTCATGTCGCGCTGGCGCAAATATGCTGCTTGCGTTGCCGGGCAGAAAACCGCTCATTGCGGCGGCAAGCAAAATGAAAAAAATTTGCAACAGGCTGCCACGCAGATCCTGTTCCGTCAAATAGCGCGCCCACAGTAAGAGCAGCGTCGTCGGAATCATCCAATATGCCGCCAGCTTGGAAATCACGCGCTGCAAGAAGCGAAGCGAGGCCCGCTCTGCACCCAACTCATCGAGACGCGCCGGCGCGAGTGCAATCACCGACGCCGGAACATATTCCGCAAGTCTTCGGCCATCCGGAAAAACGGCGGGCAACTCACTGAGTGCGTCCCACAATCGTTGCAAGAATAAATGGAAGCCAATGTACGTGCCGGCGAGTAGCAGGGGTGCAACCAAATAGAAAGCGACCGTAGGCATGGCATTACCCACAGCCGGGGAATTCCTGAGGAGTTGCACGTCCTTTGTCCTGGCAACGACCACCCACACGAGAGCGCAAATAACCGTCATCGCCGCCAATAGCAAGCGCAGAATTGTGGATACGGCCGCGATCTTTCTGATTCCCTCGAAGGGATAGATTGATTCGGGCAACTCGGCACCGAAGAGGCTTGCTCCTGCGAGTTGCCGCGCAACCAGGCCCGTTGCCGTTGCCAAATTCGCGCCCGCAAGACTCGCGCCACGCAAATTCGTGCTGACAAGATTGGCGTCGCTCAGATCGGCTTCAATCAGGCACGCGCCGCGCAAATCCGCGAGTAGCAGGTCGGCGCCCTTCAACTTCGCGCGCAACAAGTTTGCTCCGGGCAGCTCAGCGCCCATCAAATCGACGCCTTCGAAATTTGCGCCGATGAGATCTGCTTTTCTGCCGGCTTCGCCGCGCGATTCGATCCACGCGCGATGATCCTCGACAATTTCATCCAATTCCGGATCGCCGAATTTGCGGCACCAATAACTGAGTGTGGTTGCGGCCTTCGATTCCTCCTCAGCCGCAGCCGTTTTCTCCGCGTCTTCAGTCGAAGGGCCAAAATTAAAACTGAATTTCATCGACACTCCGCCATCCTATGTGCTGCCCACGCAAAGCAACATTGGGACGAATGCGCCCGACAAGGCCGCAAACCTCCTCTAGCCTAAGCGCAATCGGCAACTCCGTCGCTTGATACTATCGCGCGTGTTCTCAACAAATCCCCTGTCCTGACGGTCAGGGAAGCGCTGGTGGAAGGTTAGTGCCTGGCAGGCGGAAAGGACGACAGTGTGGAGTTTGCAAAAAATCGGTACGGCTGCTCAGATGCGCATGGGCATGACGACGTAGCGGTAGCGGTAGGATTCATCGGCCAGCGGACGCAACTGGCCGGCGGACTGGTCATCCTTCAACTCAACGGAAATTGGCCCATCGGCTACCGCCGAAAGAAAATCGAGCAAGTATTGCGCGTTAAACCCAATACTGATCGGCTCACCTTTAAACTCTTTCTCAATAGCCTCTTTCGCTTCACCGTATTCCGGGCTCGACGCGGAAATTTCCACCCCTTCTTTCGCCAGCATGAATTTCACCGCGTGCGAGCGCTGGTCGGCAAGTTGCGAAACGCGGCGCAAAGCGTCTTGCAGTTCGGCGCGTTCCAGCACGACCGTCTTATTGACCTCGCGCGGCAACACGGCCTCGTAATTCGGAAAGGTGCCTGTCAATTTGCGGGATGTCAGCAGCCGCCCGCCGAATTGAAAAAAGAGGTGGCTCTCGTCCTGCGCAAACTCCATTTCGGCGTCGTCATCCACGCGACCGCACAAACGCTGCACTTCTGTCATGGCTTTCTTGGGCACAAGGACTCGAACCTCTCCCGGCAACCCGGTGAGTTTGTGTGTCATCTCCACCATGGCAAGGCGGTGTCCGTCGGTCGCGACCATGGTCAAGGTGGAAGGGTTTAACACCACGAGCGCGCCGTTCAGCGTGTACCGTGACTCTTCTTGTGAAATGGCGAAGGTCGTCTTCGCGATTAAACCTGAAAAGTGTTTCGCCGGCAACTTCACGAGTGTGTGCGGGAACTCGGGTAGCGCCGGAAAATTCTCTTTCGACATGCCAACCATTTTGTACGACTTGCGGTCGCAAACAATCTGCACCCAGTGGTTGTCGAGCAACTTAAACCGAATTTCTTCTTCGGGCAGCAACCGCACCAGGTCGAGCAACTTCTTTGCAGGAATTGTTCCCGCACCCTCTTTCTTCACTTTCGCTTCGCACGACGTGCGGATGCTCAATTCGAGATCGGTCGCAGTAATGAACAGACGATTGCCTTTCGCCTCGCAAAGCAAGTGTGAAAGGATGGGAATCGTCGTTTTGCGCTCGATCACGCCCTGTGTCAGATCCAATTCGTCGAGCAAATCGCTTCTCTTTACGCTAAATTCCATCGTGCGTTTTCCTCGCAGACTGCGTTTTGCTGCGCTGTACTTTACTTCTTTTCTTTATTTGAATAAACAAGGGAAATACCGTAGTAGCCGCCGCATCTGTGAATTCTTCGGAAATCCTGCCATACCACTTCCCTTGCTTAACTTGCCGCGTCACTGCGCTTGTGGACATTTGCGCGGACGTTAGGAAACATGCTCATAAAAGCGCGAGCAACAATGAATTTATGAGAAATTCACATGCCACAGGAATCGCAGTTGCGGAAAACCTGCACAACTTTAACCAAAAGAGTCAAGTAGCCTGTTAATTGTCTTGTTCAATTCTTTGTCGGTGTGGCGCAAATTCTCGATCTTGTGGATCGAGTGCAGCACCGTTGTGTGATGCTTTCCGCCAAACTGGCGCCCAATCTCCGGCAATGACGCGGACGTAAGTTGCTTTACCACATACATCGCCACTTGGCGCGGGAAGGCAATCGCTTTTGAATTGCTGCGGACCTTCAAGTCCTGCCCACGCATCCCGAAATGCTCACCTACGCGCCGCTGAATCTGCTCGATCGAGACTTTCTTTTCTTGCGTGTCAATCAGGTTCTTTAACACTTGTTGCGCCGTCGCGACGCTAAGCTCAACACCTGTCAGCGAGGCGTATGCCAGCAACCGGATCAGCGCGCCTTCCAACTCGCGAATGTTCGACTTGATCGAACGCGCGATGAATTCGGCAACGTCTTCGCCGATTTTCACCTGTTCGCTCTCCGCTTTTCTCTGCAGAATCGCTATCTTGGTCTCCAGGTCGGGCTGTTGGATGTCGGCGATTAGCCCCCACTCGAAACGCGAACGCAGCCGCTCTTCAATCGCGGAAATTTCCTTCGGCGGACAGTCCGATGAAATCACGATTTGCTTCTGCTGTTCGTAGAGAGCGTTGAACGTGTGGAAGAATTCCTCATGAGTACGCTCTTTGCCCGCGATGAATTGGATGTCATCGACGAGCAATATGTCCATCGTGCGGAATCGATCGCGAAACGCACTCATGCGGTCAAAACGTACCGCTGCAATCACTTCGTTGGTGAACTTCTCGGCGCTCACATAAATCAACCGCGTGGCAGGATTGCGCCGCCGGATCGCGTGCCCAATCGCATGCATCAGGTGAGTTTTCCCCAGGCCGACTCCGCCGTAGAGGAATAGAGGGTTATAGGATTTCGAAGGTTGTTCCGCCACGGCTTGCGCCGCCGCGTGCGCGAACTGGTTGCTGCTGCCCACGACGAACGTTTCAAACGTGTATCGCGGATTGAGTTGATGGTTGGTTGAGTCGAAATCAAGCTTGGCTTGAGCGGGTGCCGCCCCCGTCCCGGCTTGCGGCTCCATTTCCGCGCAAATGAATTCCAGCCGCGTGTTTGGAGTGCCCACCTCAGCTAACACTGCCTGCAAGAGGTCGCCATAAGTCTGTGTTAGACGCTTGCGGAATATTGGTGTCGGAACGCGAACCAGCAGGCGGTCATCTTCCGCTGCTTCCAGGCGCGTTGGACGAAACCACGTCGAGAAACTGTGAGCGTTAACCCGCCGCTCCATGTGTTGGAGAATTTTGTCCCAGACATTCACAGTAGCAATAAGGCCCCGCCGATTTTTCCACACCAGTGGAAATACTGTGGAAAACCCTACCCCGGGAAAGGGGTTTTGTCGAGCTATCCTATGATTAAACCTTGTGTAGAACTTCCGCCCCGCCGCCCTGGCGCAACGAAACTGCTGAGAAGTTCAATCTCTCTCTGCACCTGTTTAAGTGCGAGCGCGGATTCTGCCTAAAGGGAAGCAAAGGAGCAAGAGAAAACTGAACGAAGACGTTGCAAGTCATTCACAGATCGTTCACAGCTTTTCCACAGCCTCAAGTCGTGTTCATTTCAGAGAAAAAATCCTTGACTTGAAAATCCTTTTCTCGTCAAAAGTCTTTACAGTCTTGCTGCGTTTTGCCTTCCGAAATCAAAAATTTGCGGAGCTAACAACCGCGGAAACGCCCACGACCTCTAAAATGAACCCGTCAATTCCTATCTTGAAAACCGGAGACGGGTGCGTGAAAAATGACAGTTTAAGGGTCGGTTCAGGATCGAGACAGGATACTCAGAAACAGTTTGTAATCTATTGAAAAGAAGCCAACTAGATATGTTCTGCGCAAAGATAATTGCCTTGTCGGTTCGTTCGAAATCCGCTACAATTTCGGTGTAATCCAAGCATGATTTTGCTCTCTTTTTTCTTGTGTTCGCGCCAGAATGCAAGGAAAAGGAATCGCCAGCACTCCTGAAAGCGGCCCGCAAAGGGCCATCAGTCTTCGCCGCGCGCCACCGGATCCGCCGACCGGCGCGGGATGAAGCGAAAATCCCTTCGAGCTTCAGTTTGCGTCTCGCAAGAAAACGCGCTGAGGCCAATGGGCAGGCAAACGTCGAGCCAATCCGCGCGACCGCCTTCCCGATTTGAAATCTAGGAGCACCACAGAATGGGTGAAAAAGAAAATACGCCTGCTAAGGGCCATAAGTACGACGCCACGTCCATCAAAGTCCTTGGCGGCATCGAAGCCGTGCGGAAACGTCCGGCAATGTACATTGGTTCGACCGGCGAACTTGGCCTGCATCATCTCGTCTGGGAAGTTTGCGACAACTCCGTCGACGAAGCTCTCGCAGGCTATTGCGATGAAATTAATGTCGTCGTTCACGACGACAATTCCGTCAGCGTCACAGACAACGGGCGCGGCATTCCCGTGGACATGCACGCTACGGAAAAAAAGCCCGCCGCCGAAGTTGTTATGACTGTTCTACACGCCGGCGGAAAATTCGACAGCGACACCTATAAAGTTTCCGGAGGCTTGCACGGCGTGGGCGTTTCCGTCGTCAACGCGCTCTCCGATTGGCTCGATCTCGAAATTTGGCGCGATGGGCAAGTCTGGGAACAAAGTTACGAGAAGGGCCAGCCCACATCGAAGCTGAAAGACACCGGCAAAACGAAAAAGACCGGAACGAAAATCACGTTCCACCCCGATCCGTCGATTTTCGCTGCGACCACCTATAGTTATGACACGCTTTCGCAGCGTCTGCGCGAGCTCGCCTTCCTCAATAAGGGCCTGAAAATCACATTGGATGACGAGCGCAGCGGGAAAAAAGCCGAATTTCGTTTCACGGGCGGCATCGCCGAATTCATCAAGCACCTCAATCGTGGCAAAACCATTCTTCACGATTCGCCCATCTACATGGAGGGCAAGCGCGACACGGTCGACATGGAAATCGCGCTGCAATACAACGACAGTTACGCCGAAAACGTCTTCTCCTTCGCCAACACGATCAATACTGTCGATGGAGGAACGCATCTCTCGGGCTTTCGCTCGGCACTTACGCGGACCATCAACTACGCCGCCAGTTCCTTTGGCATGCTCCGAGAGCAAAAGGATGAAATTTCGATCACTGGTGATGACGTCCGCGAAGGTCTAGTCGCCGTCGTCTCCGTGAAATTGCCGCAGCCGCAATTTGAAGGACAGACAAAAGGCAAGCTCAATAGCGACATCAAAGGCCTCGTCGAACAGCTCATCAACGAAAAACTCGGTGAATATTTCGACAAGCATTCCTCCATCGCGCGAAAAATCATCGGTAAGTGTATTGACGCCGCGCGCGCCCGTGAAGCCGCCCGCAAAGCTCGCGAACTCACGCGCCGCAAGTCTGCGCTCGATTCCAGCGGCCTTCCCGGCAAGCTTGCCGATTGCCAGGAACGCGATCCCGCGCGCTGCGAACTCTTTGTCGTCGAGGGAGAATCCGCTGGCGGCTCCGCTAAACAGGGCCGCGACCGTAAATATCAAGCCATCCTGCCGCTCAAGGGTAAAATTTTGAACGTCGAGAAGGCGCGCTACGACAAAATGCTCGGCCACGAGGAAATTCGCGCCATCATCACCGCGCTCGGCACGGGTATCGGCAAGGACGATTTCGACGCCGCCAAATTGCGCTACCACAAAGTAATTCTGATGACTGACGCGGACGTTGACGGCAGCCACATCCGCACCCTGCTGCTTACTTTTTTCTTCCGCCACATGCGCGAACTGATCGAAAAGGGCCATATGTATATCGCCCAGCCGCCGCTCTATCGCGTCAAGCGCGGCAAGATGGACCGCTACATCCGCGACGAACGCGATTTCGCGCGCGAATTGATGAAGCGCGCCACCGAAGAACACGTCGTCACGGCGAAGGGCGGCAAACAACTCGAAGGGGGCGATCTCACGCAGTTTCTTCTGAACGTGCAGGAATATGAGCAAATGGCCGCCAAGTTGGCGCGCCGCTTGCGCGATCCCAAACTCGTCGACCTATTGGCTGAAAGCGAACTCGACAAGAAAACGGATTTTGCCGAGAAGAAAAAATTGCAGGAGCTAATCAAGGAAATCGAAAAGGCCAAGCTGAAGCTCGAAGCCAAGCTCGAATTCGACGAGGAGCACAGCTTGCACGAAATCGTGCTGCGCAACGGCACGGCCGACAGAAAAATCAATTGGGCGCTGGCGGCCACGCCGGATTACAAACGCCTGCGCACCTTGCACCAGGCGATCTCTGAGCACGACAAGCCGCCTTTCGCCATCGCGCACAATGGCGACAAAGTGTCGAAGGAAAGCGCGGTGGCTCTGCTCGCTTACGTCCTCGAAGACGCGAAAAAGGAATTCACCATCACGCGTTTCAAGGGTCTCGGCGAAATGAATCCTGAGCAGCTTTGGGCCACCACGATGAACGCCGAGACGCGCACGCTTTTGAAAGTTCGCCTCGAAGACGCTGTCGCCGCCGAGGAAATTTTCGCCACGCTCATGGGCGAAAACGTCGAGGAGCGCCGCAAATTCATCCAAGACAACGCCCTCGAAGTCGTCAATCTGGATATTTAGTGGCATCTACTCCCGCGAGGAGAAGTTTAGAGGAGAGGTCATGGAAGTCGCCGAAGCGCAGCGAGAAGTCCGATCGGTTTATTTGGGTAGTTTTGTCGGCCATTTGGTTATCGGGCTTTTGTGGCTGGCGTCAGCGGCCGTATCCACCTGGTTGTCGCTGAAGGTTGGTGCCATAAGCCTGGTGATCGCCGGTTTCTTTATTTATCCGCTTACCCAACTCATCCTGCACCTCAGCGGTAGACCGGCTTCCCTTTCTCGCGAAAATCCGCTGCGGGAGCTGTCGATTGAGGTGGCATTTATGATTGGTCCGCTCTTCCTCCTGGTCGGCGCGGCAACCCTCCACAAAGCGGCGTGGTTTTACCCCAGCATGATGATCGTAATTGGCGCGCACTATCTTCCGTTCTCTTTTGTTTACGGCATGCGCCAATTTATCGGGCTTTCCGTAATTCTTATGTTTACGGGCATTCTTGTGGGCATGTACGCGCCGAGCCTTTCAACGGCCGCGGCTTGGTTCGCGGGCGTCGTGTTTCTGGGATTTGCGTTCGTTGGGCTTGCGGTGTCGCGCAAGGAATGTGTGCCATTGTCGAGCCCCACAGGCGCGTGAAGAGGAATGGTTTATCAATTGAATTGGCAAACATTGCCGGGGCTGAAGGGCCTGTCGTGCTCGAATTTTCGCGCCATCGCGACGCATGCGCCTGACGCCGACCGTGGCGTCGCCTTCGAATGCACCAGCGAAGGGGAATGCGCCAACTTGATGCTGAAGCTCGAAGCCCATTTCGACTCATGGCACTTTTCGAACAACGCCGCCGCGTTCGAGGCGGTCAAGGCGTACGTCTCCGATTGGGCGGCAAAGTGGAAAGTGGCAAAATGAACGCAAGTTTTAATCGACAAATTCCGGGATTAGAAATCGAGCTAAGTTATTGAAAACACAGAGCCAACTTCGTCTCTAATCGGCACAAAACCCGTGCTTTTCGGGTTCTCGCACTCCACTTTTTTGAGGGAAAAACTGAATGGCTGACGAGCAATCAGAGCAGATACTAACTCCGGTCGATATCGAATCGGAGATGAAGAAGTCGTATCTCGATTACGCCATGAGCGTAATCATCGGCCGCGCTCTGCCCGACGTCCGCGACGGCCTCAAGCCCGTTCATCGCCGCATTCTCTATGGCATGTACGAGCTCGGTCTCACGTCGACGAAGCCCTACCGCAAATGCGCGAAAATTGTCGGCGAAGTTCTCGGCAAGTTCCATCCGCACGGTGACGCGCCCGTATACGACGCACTGGTCCGCCTAGCGCAGGAATTCAACATGCGCTACCCGCTTGTCGACGGCCAGGGCAACTTCGGCTCGATCGATGGTGACCCGCCGGCCGCGATGCGGTACACCGAAGCGCGTCTCTCGAAGATCGCCGAGGAAATGCTCGCGGACATCGAGAAGGACACGGTCAATTTCGTTCCCAATTTCGACGAGAGCACCGGTGAACCGACAGTACTTCCCACCAGGATTCCCTGCCTGCTTGTCAACGGTTCCAGCGGCATTGCCGTCGGCATGGCCACAAACATTCCGCCGCACAATTTGAAGGAAATCATCGAAGCGACCGTGACGCTGGTCGAAGATCCGGAAACGAATCTGAAAAAAATAATGAAGCTCGTCCCCGGTCCGGATTTTCCGACAGGCGGCTACATTTATGGACGCGACGGAATCGAGCAAGCCTACAAAACGGGCCGGGGCACTTTTCAAGTGCGCGCGAAAGCAGCCATCGAGCAGGCCGGCAAAGAGCGCGAGAACATCGTCATCACCGAGTTGCCCTATCAGGTGAATAAATCACGGCTGATTTCGCATATCGCCGACCTGGTACAGAACAAGAAGATTCAGGGCATCAGTGACATTCGCGACGAAAGCGACCGCGATGGCATGCGCATTGTCATCGAAGTGAAGCGCGACGAAGAGCCGCAGCTCATCCTGAATCACCTGTTCAAGCAGACGCAGATGCAGGAATCGTTCGGCATGATTTTGCTCGCGATCGTCGCGGGCCAACCGCGCGAGCTCGGCCTGATCGAACTGATCAAGCTTTTTATCGAGCACCGCGTGGAAGTGGTGCGCCGCCGCACGCAATACGATTTGCGCAAGGCCGAAGAGCGCGAGCACATTCTGGTCGGCTTCAAGATTGCCCTCGACCATCTCGACGAAATCATCAAACTCATCCGCCGCAGCAAGTCCCCGAAGGAAGCCAAAGAAGCATTGATGGCCATGGACGTGCGCGGCGCGCACCAGCCGTATGAAGATACGCGCCGCAGCGCTGCCGCCGGCTTCACTGACCGCCAGGCTCAGGCGATTTTGGATCTGCAACTCCACCGCCTCACCCAGATGGAGCGCGAGAAGATTCTCTCGGAGTTGAAGGAAATCCAGACACGCATCGCTGAGTTGAAGGAAATCCTCGCGAGCGACAAAAAATTGCGCGCCGTGATTGTCGCGGAGCTCAAGGAAATCGTGAAGGATTATGGCGACGAGCGCCGCACACAAATCGTCGACCGCGTCGAGGAAATTAAGCTCGAAGACTTGATTAAAGACGAGGAAATGGCCATTACTGTCAGCCATGCGGGTTACGTCAAGCGAACGCCTGTCGACGTCTATCGGCACCAGTCGCGCGGCGGCAAGGGCCGTATCGGCGCGAAAACGCGCGACGAAGATTTCGTCGAGCATTTGTTCGTCGCCTCGACGCACACCTACATCCTTCTTTTTACCTCGAAGGGCCGCATTTACTGGTTGAAGGTCTACGAGATTCCCGAAGCCGCGGCAGCCACGCGCGGAAAAGCCATCAACAATCTCGTCCATTTTCAGGAAGGAGAAAAATTAACGGCCGTGGTGGCGTCGCGCAACCTTGAAGAAGAGGGCCGCTACGTTTTCCTGGCGACGAAACAAGGAACGGTGAAGAAAACTGGCCTCGCGGAATTTTCGAATCCTCGGCCCAGCGGAATCATCGCCATTAATTTGGAGCCAAGTGATGAGCTGATCGGCGCGAAGCTCACCGATGGCAAGCAGATGATTTTCCTCGCCAGTCACGAAGGTCAGGCGATTCTGTTCCGCGAAACCGAAGTGCGCGCCATGGGCCGCCAGGCCGGAGGCGTCAACGGAATGGACCTGGCCAAGGGCGACTATGTGGTTTCGATGGACGCGGCCCAGCCCGACTTTGAAATCATCAAGAAGGAATTCAAGCAGGAGACGCAAAATCTGGACGAACTCGAAAGCGATCACATTCGCGAATCGCTCACCTCGCTGATGCTCACCATCGCCGAAAAGGGCTATGGCAAGCGCACGCCCCTCGCGGAATATCGCGTGACGTCGCGCGGCGGCAAAGGCGTAATCAATTTGAAGACCACAGACCGCAACGGCTCCGTGGTCGCCGCGCTCCAGGTGAAGGAAGACTCCGACGTGATGATCATCACCGGCCAAGGCAAGGTGATTCGTGTGCATTCGGCGGAGATTCGCGAGGCGGGACGCTCGACGCAAGGCGTGCGGTTGTTGCGGCTGGACGAAGGCGATCGCATCGCCGCCGCCGCGAGCATCCTTGAAGAGGAAGCCGCCGTTGCGCCCTTGGGTGAAAGTTCGTAGCAGAAGGAGGAGAGAGTCATGACACCAAAGCTAAGTTATGTGATCGAATTCGTCGGAGACATGGGCCGCGCGGTGAAATTTTACCGTGATGTTATTGGCCTGCCTTTGAAATTCGAGTCGCCGGGTTGGAGCGAATTTGCCACCGGCGAAACATCTCTCGGCCTGCATCCTGCTTCCGAGAAAAACCCTGCGGGCAAGCTGGAAATGGGATTCAACGTGCCAGACATTCAGAAGTTCCACGACGAGATGCGCGCCAAGGGTATAACGTTTTCGATGCCGCCGAAAAAGCAGGATTTCGGCGGGACGCTGGCGCAGTTCGTCGATTCCGAAGGCGCGCACGTCAGCGTCAGCGGAGGGTGAACTCGAATCTGCGACGCGCGCTACTCTTTCGGTGGTGCGAGGTAGTAGCCGGGGCGGGTGCGGATTTTCAGGTGAGGCTCCGTGACACGTACTTCGATGTTGTGATAGCCATAGGTCACATTGCCTGGCGGATGATACGCGATCAAATATTCGCCGTGTAGATCGTTGCCAATCTCGTTCATTGCTTTCTCGATGGAACGATCCTTGAATGTACTCAAGTGCAGGCCGCCGGTTCCCTCGCTGGCAAGCGCCAACGAATTCTGGCCCAGCGCGTTTGCTCCATGCTGTACCAGCCAAATAATTAAGGGCAGTAACGCAGCGCCGTTTCCTCCCATTTGTTCATTCACCACGTCAGGCGTTTGCGCGGTGCCCGGCGGAGGCGGCACAGGGTAAGTACCGGGTGGGCTGACTTCGATCGGTTTTGCAGGTTGCGGCTTTTTGCGAAACTCAGCAGCTGTGCTGCTGAGTCCAATCGTATAAATGCAAATATTGGCGAGCTGCGCGCGGCGAAGGACGAGTCCAAGTTTCGTTTCGCTTCCACTGTCACTCTTTTCGCCCATCACGATGATGATGCGGCGGCGTTCCGGAGGCTCTTTCTCCAGAATATCCTCCGCGCGATCCATTGCGTCGTAAAGACGCGCGCCGTCAAGACCCGCTTTAATATGGCGAATCGCCGTCAGAACGCGATCCGAGTCCGTTGTCATCGGCCGCAGTATATCCACTTCATTGTTATAGCCGATCACGGCGGCTTCGCCGGTGCCCGCCATCACCATCTGAGTGAAAATAATTCCGGTCTTGCTTACTTCCGGAAGGAGCGGCGCAACACGCGGGCTGGTTTCGAGAACCAGAACAATGGAAAGCGGATCGCCGCCCTGATCGAAGTGTGAAATTTGCTGTGGGAGTCCATCGTCGAAAATCTGGAAATCCTTTTGCGTAAGGTTCAAGACAGGCTGGCCTGCGTTATTCGAGACAGCCACAGGAAGCGTCACGAGAGTCACGCGCACACGAAATGGCTTCTGGGCTTGCGCCGTCGCGGTCGCGTTTTGTGGACGTGCGCCCGGTTTTACGCGAATCGGTCCGGCTGGCTGGCCTTGGCCGTATGCGGGCAACGCGATAGACGCGCCAAGTAAAACAATCAGGAGAAAACCGGGTTGGGCGCGGCGTCTCATACCTTCACTCTATCTGATTCTGAAGCACGGGTCGACGTTGCACTCTCAACCATTTCCCTGGGTCTGGATGGCCTACAGAAATCGGGAGACCTGTCGCGTCCTTGAAGGTCATCAGGCAACGCGAATTTAGAATTATGCAGGTTTCGAGCCGGAAGGAATTAAGATACTGAGTCCGAACTTTCGCGCGAGGGGATTGAATGACTCCAAAAAAACATAAGCTGCCGAAACTGATGTACCAAGATCCGGAGTTCATGGAGAGCTCGGCAGCGCGGCCGATGCGAATGATGGCGGAATATTTCGACCCACTGACGCGGCTGCGGCGCGAACAGATCGGCGACACGATTGTAATGTTCGGCTCCGCGCGAATTCTGCCGCACGATCGCGCGGTGGCGAAGTTGAAGCGCCTGCAAAGCAACAAACTCAAGAAAAACGATCCCCTGCACCGGGCCGAAGTGCGCACGGCGAAGGCGAATCTGGAAATGTCGCGCTACTACGAAGAGGCACGCGAGTTGGCGCGGAGAATTACTTCGTGGGCTCTGACTCTGGGCGAGCATCCGCGGAGATTCGTGATTTGTTCGGGTGGGGGCCCGGGAATCATGGAAGCGGCCAACCGCGGCGCTTCGGAAGCGGGCGGCTCGTCCATTGGCCTGAGCATACAATTGCCGCACGAGCAGGAATCGAATCGGTACATCACGCCGGAACTGAATCTTCTTTTTCATTATTTTTTCATGCGAAAATTGTGGTTTGCGCAACTTGCGAAGGCGCTGATCGCATTTCCAGGCGGCTTTGGAACCATGGATGAACTCTGGGAAATGTTGACTCTATTGCAGACGCGCAAATTGCCCGAGCACCATCTGATCCTAATTTATGGGCGCAAATATTGGGACAAAGTCCTGGACTGGCGGGCCATGGTGCGTGCAGGAACGATTAGCGAGCGCGAATTCAGCATGCTGCAGTTCGCGGACACGGTAGATGAAGCCTTTGTGAGAATACGCACGGGACTTGAGAAGTATCACCTGGTGCTCGATAACGACTGGGAAGGCATTTAAGGAAGGAATTCGCGGACGCGGCCAAATTCGAGGAGAAATATTAGGGCCGCGTCCGCGCCCGCCGCGAGAATTAATTTCTGGAAGCCAGCAATTCCATGGAGAAGAAGGCTTCGAATCGCCGTTTCTCATCTTGGTCATGCAGCATTACGACGGGAACGATGCGCAGAGAGCGTTTGCACCCGCGGCAGGTGGACATCTCGCCCTGAAGATCCTGCACGAAACCGTCGGTAAAATGATATTCGGCGTGCGACCGGCGGGCCGGCTTGCTACCCACGGTTCCGCAATGCGGGCAAGTGAACTCGAGCCGGTCGTCCTGCGGATCGCGATCCAGCGCGGCGCGCCCAGTGCGGCGAACTCCCACAGTGTCCAAGCTTAGTCTACTCACGGTGACCTCCTAAATGACCCCAAAACCGACCCTCGCACGATTGGATGCACGATGAGGGTGTGGTGATGCCGCTCTCGGAGAACTAGCTGTAAATGCTTTAGTTTCTTGTCTTTCTGTACAGGAAGACCGGATTCCTGCACCTAATCCGCAGAATCCTCTGTAACTTCGCTCGCTTTGTGGTGTCCATCGTTGCAGAGACCGTGCGGGCTCGCAAATAGTACTTCGGGGCGGCAACGCGGGGGGCCCCGCAAACCTTAAAGCAAGAAACGGCTTTGAAGACACGACAGGAGAGGTGTGTCCATGCAAGATGAAAAATTTCTCAACGGCTGCCTGATGGACAGTGACGCGGAAGCAAAGACTCGCACGAAACACGGTAGACAGAGGGCACTGGTTATTGCTTTGGCTGTTGAGGCTGCATTGGTCGCGAGCTTGGCACTGTGGCCAATCGTGACGACGGGAAGTCCTCCGGCAGAAATTGTGATGCTTCCGAGAATTCCTTATCACGGAAGGGATGTGCCCCCAGCGGAGACTGCACGACGGCTGGCACGACCGCAACTATCCAACACAATCATCGTTCAGCCTCTGCGAATTTCGCGGCGCATCGACAGGGATTCAGCAACAACGAGAAATATTACTGCGCCAGTCTTAGCGGAACTGGGCCCGAATGTCGGCACGGAGACACCGGGACTTCCTTTCGGAATGGGAAACAATGCGTCAATGATTCCGCGTCCCGCGACACCGCCGCGCGCGCCGAGAATTATTCACCAAACTGAGGGAGTGCAATCCGGGCTGCTGATTTATCGAGTGGACCCGCGCTATCCGCAGCTCGCCATGAACGCGGGAATTTCGGGAACGGTAGAGTTACACGCGATCATCGCACGTGATGGACGCGTGCGCTCGGTCGAAATATTAAGCGGTAACCCGCTGCTGGCGCCGTCGGCGGTATCAGCAGTAAGGCAGTGGCGTTACAGGCCGACGCTGCTGAATGGGGAGGCCGTAGAGGTTGAGACGCACGTGACTGTGCACTTTGTTCTTGGGCAATAAAAGTGCGCGGTGAGACGAAAGAAGGGCCGGTTAGGCCGGCCCTCTCGAGACAAAACGCGATGATTCAAAAATGCAGTACGATCCCGGCCGATAGCCGGAAATCGTTCTGCCGCGTGTTGCCGAAGTGGGTGTTCAAATAGTCCGCTTGGATAAGCCGCAGCCCAATCAGCGGGATCGGATGGATATCGATTCCCCCGCCGACTGCGGACGCAAAAGAAGTGGAGTTGCTTCCCGCGCTGCTCACACGTGCAGCGCCGAATAAAGCGTGCACGAACGGCGATACGGGAGCCGGCAAGCTGACTTGGGGCCCAAAGAGAAAGGTGTTCATGCTAGTCTTCACGCCGGAAGACGAAGTGTACGTCCCGCCGAAATCAGCGGTGATACCGACGACTTTGAACAGCTTTTCCGTCAGTGCCGCGTCCCAGCCATTGGTATTTGTTCCGCCGGGATTAAGGCGCACGAAGGAATACCCTCCGTAAACCTCGGTGCTCTGCGCATGCGCAGGCAGCACCGCGACCAGCGAGACGATCACTAGAAATCCGAGAAATATTGCAAGCCTTCTCATGGTTTCCTCCGCAGTGAAATCAGAAGGGCAAACGGAATCTTGCGTGGCTTCCCGCCCATCCCTCTGGATAAGTCAGATACTTCGGGTTGCGTGGATGCGCCGCCGACGCCCCAGACCCGGTTGCAGATAGGATATGTGGCGTGGGCTGATCGGTTGTTGCAGGGTTGCTCGGGAGTGTTCAATGCATAAAGGGTCGGCAGGTGGTCCGCAGTAATGTGCACTAAATAAGCAACTTAGTGACGCGTGCGAAGGCATGTCAACCTCGATTCCAACTGGCAGCCTGACGGGCGTTTGCGAATTGGTGGGCCGTCCAAGCTTCTCCCGTTTGAGCGGGTCATCCCATTCCATTGGCAGAGCATTTCATAGGGAACGGTTGCCGCTTTTTCACCAGGGGTCTAACATATGGGCGCGGCACGCTGGCAATAAATTCCCGCGCGGCGTGTACGGGAAGCAGGAGAAGTGCCTATGGCCGGTAAAAAGAAGCCGCTCGTCATCACAGCCATCGTTGTAGTGATAATTCTGTTGATCCTGATTATCACTCCATTTTTCATCGACGCGGATCGCTTCCGGCCGCAGATTGAGTCCGCGCTCAGCGAAAAGCTCGGAAGAAAAGTACAAATCGGGCATTTGAGCGTATCGCTGTTCTCGGGCAGCCTGCAGGCGGATCAGATTTCCATTGCGGATGATCCGGCATATAGCCAGGGAGCGTTTCTCACCGCGAAATCACTGGCGGTGGGTATTGATGTGATGCCCTTGATATTTTCGCGCGACCTTCGCGTACATGCGCTCGAATTCAAAGAGCCGCAAATCCAACTGCTGCGCACACCGGCAGGAGTATGGAATTTTTCGACGCTCGGCGCGACGGCAGGGGTGAAACCGGCCGCGGCGAGTGAGCCGACCCCGAATGCAACCAGCAGCGGCGCGCTGAACAGTTTCACGGTTGATAAGCTGAAAATTTCGGATGGCACGATTGCTTTCGGCCGCATGGGTCAGCCAACCCGCCTTGCGTATCAGGATGTTAACGTCTCGGCAAAGAACATTTCTCAGACGGTCGCGTTTCCTTTTACGTTCGACGCAAAAACGCCGGGCGGCGGAAAATTGGATTTGGCTGGCAATGTGGGACCAATTGGCAGCGGCGGCGCGGGGAAAATGCCGTTCGACGGTCAATTGAAGGTGATCGGCGTGCCGTCACAGGATCTGGAGAACCTGCTAGCCGTATTGGGTTACGCGCTGCCGCAAGGCTCCTCTCTTAAGGGTGGAACGATCAAAGCCAATCTTGTGCTGCATGGACCGCTCGACCGCATGGTAACGCAAGGGCCAGTGGAACTCAGTGATGTGACGCTCGCGGGATTTAGCCTCGCGTCAAAACTTGCAGGGGCGCTTGGTCAGACCGGTACCGCGACGGGCAACGACACGTTGATTAAACTGGCGAGTTCGAATTTGCGATACGCACCCGACGGCCTGCGCGCGGACAGTGTGAATATCGTGATTCCAATGATAGGTGGCGTCACCGGCGCGGGAACTGTGAGCCCAAGCAACACCTTAAACTTTCGTTTACTCGCCAAGCTCGATGGATCAAGCTCGCTGGCGCAGTTGACGAAGTTGCCGTTCTTCAGCCAGGGCGGAGGCTTGCCGTTCCGGATCGAAGGATCAGCGTCAAGTCCTCGCGTGATTCCGGACATTGCGGGGTTTGACGGGTTGAAAGGTTTGACAAAAACGCCACTGAATCAATTGAAGGTGCCGGATCAAGGCCAGTTGGGCGGAATTATCGGCGGCCTACTGAAGAAGAAAAAACCACAACCACAGTAACTCGCGACTGCATTTATTATTTCTTGCGGGCGGATTCGAGCACGTCCCAGGCAGCTTCGGGGAAACCTACAAAGTCGTTGAATTCACCCGCGCCGCGCAGCCAGAGACCTCCATCGATCACCACGCATTCGCCATTAATGTACTCCGAAAGATCGCTGAGCAAAAATGCGGCCAGATTGGCGAGCTCTTCGTGACGGCCGAAACGCTTCATCGGGTGATTTTGCCGCGCACGTTCCTCGATCTCTTTCGCGGGCATCAGGCGCGACCACGCGCCTTCGGTGGGGAATGGGCCAGGAGCGATGGCGTTCATGCGAATGTGATAAGGCGCCCATTCGACAGCAAGCGAGCGCGTCATCGCGAGGACTCCTGCCTTGGCACACGCGGAAGGGACGACGAAACCGGAGCCGGAATTTACGGCCGCATATGTGGCGACGATGTTCAGGACGTTGCCCGGCTGCTTCGCCGCGATCCATTTTCGGCCAAGCGCAAGCGTGCAGTTAAACGTGCCTTGCAGGACGATGCCCACGACAGCGTTGAAGGCGTTCTGTGAGAGTTTTTCCGTGCGCGCGATGAAATTGCCGGCGGCGTTGTTAACGAGCGTGTCGACGCGCTGGAATTCCTTTTCCGCGGCGGCGATGGATTTCTCGACTGCGGCGAAATCGCGCACATCGCACGAAGCATATGCCGCGCGGGCTTTTTTCGCGCGAATTTCATCGCAGGTTTTTGCGAGAGGCTCTTCGCGGCGGCCGAGCAGAAATAAATTCGCCCCCAGTTCGGCGAAACGCAAGGCCATGGAGCGTCCTAATCCCGTGCCGCCGCCGGTGATTAGAATTGTTCTGCCTTTGAGCAAATCCGATTGAAACATGGTGAGCCTCGAATCCGAGCGTTCAACGCGCGACGGGCTGAAACTCTTTAGGCAACGGCATGGACGGCGACTCTTCCTGCCAGAAAACCGTGACGAGCCACCAGCGCGCGCCGTCGAAAAATAACTGGATACTGTTGACGCCGCGGGCGAAAGGTTTGGGATCCGAAGCGTCATGGCGCGATTCGTAGGTGCTGAACACTTGCATGATGCCGCCGAAGCGCTCGCTTTTGCGTGCAACTTCCTTTTCGGAGAAGCCATTTTTCTCGAAATATCCGGCGGCTCGCGAGGCGTAATCATCAGGAGAAAGGGTGCGGGCAGTCTCCCCGCCGCCGGCGTTGGCGGTCGTGGGAATCAGGCGTGCATCCCGTAGAAAAAGGGAGCGAAAGCGATTCCAATCACGTTTCTTCGTTGCTGGACCGGAGATGACATCGTAGAGCGCAGCGAGAATCGCATCCGGCGTGGCGACGTCCGCGGGATTCGCAGCAGGCGCTGACGCTTGAGGTGCGGAAGGAGGATTTTGTTGCGCGTGCGCGCGCGGAGCCGCCAGCGCCGTCGCGAAAATGAGAATGTCTACAACGGCCAGTGCCAGAATTGAATTACTAATTTTCGTGCCGCACATGCGTCTCCTCCGGCGTAAGGCGAAGAGCTTAACCCTTTTCGCTACGACAATAGACAAAAGATTTGCGCAATTTCGCGTTCCCAGAAGCATAATGCAGGTCTGAATGGCGAGGCGGGAAAAACGAACGGCACAATGTGGCAGGAAGGAGAAAACTCGTGACGAAACCGATTGTGGGACTGCTGGCGGGTTTTGCGATGGCGCTAGTCCCGAATGCACTCACGCCAACAATGGCGCAGACGGCCAGACATTCCGTTGCCGCTAGTCCGGCTGCCGCAGTGCCGGAATGGAAAGACGCGCGGCAAATCTCTCCGGAAGAGTTGTCGAAAAAACTTTCCGGGCCGGTGGCGGGCCGGCCCGTAGTGCTCCAAGTAGGATTCAAAGTGCTCTACGACGGTGCGCACATTCGCGGCGCGATTTTTGCCGGGCCCGCGTCAACGGCGGCCGGACTCGCGCGATTGAAGGCCGTAGCGACGAAGATCCCGCGGGACAAAGAAGTGGTGATTTATTGCGGCTGCTGCCCGTGGGAAAAATGCCCCACCGTCCATCCAGCTTATGATGAGCTGCGCAAGATGGGATTTTCGAAGCTGGTGGTGCTGCTGATCCCGCAGAGTTTCGCGCATGATTGGATTGGCGCGGGCTTGCCGGTAGAACGAAAGAAGTAATTCTGCCGGCGAACATGAGAAATCCGTAGCCGTTGCCGATTGGAGAAGCCTCAGGAATCCGCGTGGAATAGGGGTGAAATGAAAAGGGCGAGGCCGCTTAGCCTCGCCCGGTTCATGTATTTGTTTACCGTTGTTTCCCCAAGCCTAGAACTGCAGCTTCAACGCGAGCTGAATCTGGCGCGAAGAGCCGAAGTCGCCTGTCGGGAAACGCGTGCTGGTGATCAACCCGAATGTGGAAGTCCCGAAAACCAAGTTGGGATCTCCAAGGTTCGGATGGTTGAAAATGTCAAACACTTCGGCACGAAACTCCGTGTTGAACCGTTCCGTAATCTTTGTGTTCTTGATCAGAGAGAAGTCCGTGTTCACGAAGGTCGGGCCTATAACCGTGTTCCGGCCGACATTACCGAAGTGGAAGACGCCTCCGGTCGAAGGTGATGAAAGAACCGAAGGATTGGCGATCCAGTTGGCAGGATTACCCGAGGTCTGGATGGCCGCTGATGCGTCAGGGCGGAGCGTGCGATTCCCTGTAGCTGTTGTGTTATTGAACACGATGGTAAGCGGGTTGCCGGATTGTGCTTGCGAGATCAGGCCCAACTCCCATCCAGAAACAAGACGATTGCCCTTGAACGGCAGATCGTAGATTGCGTTGATAACGAACCTATGGCGCGCGTCGAAATCCGACGGCCCGTAGTTCAGTCTGGGGTTGCTGCTGTCTTCCAGAGTAACGCCCTGCGAGCTGAGCGAGTTGTAGTCCAGCGATTTTGAGTAGGTGTATGAAGCATTGAACTGGAGGCCCGTGGCGAAATGCTTGTTCGCCGTGACCCACAATGCGTTGTAGTTCGAGTTACCGCTGCTGTCGATTTCCGTGATATTTCCTAGACCCGCTCCGGGGCGGATGGGGCTGGAGGCAGAGAGGTTAGGGAATGGAACCGTAGCCGTACCAATCGCCGGCTGGTTGAGGTTACGTGCCAGCCGCAGGTGCGTGCCTTTCGATCCTACGTAGCCAACCTGAAAGCCCAACGACGTGGAAACCTGGTGTTGAATCGTCAAGTTGTATGACTGAACATAAGGATCATCGAACCCGGCGAAGATGGTGCTGGGAGCAAGTCCCGCCGGTCCCGCTGTGGCTTGGGCATTGCTCAAACCAATGGTTCCGTTGAACGTGAGCGGATCGCCGAAAGGCGGATTCGAAGCCTGCGGGGCTACGATACCCGACACGGGCTGATCGGATAGGATTGCGTAACCGGCGCGGACCGATGTTTTGCCATTGCCCCAGGGATCCCACGCGATGCCGACGCGCGGCTGGATGTTCTTCTTATTGGCAGTATATGGATCGTTCAAGCCGTTGGTGCCGACCTGAACCAATGAAACCGTGGAAGGGACGAATTCCACGAAACGGTTGTCTGCATCGGTGATGACGTTGTTGTAGTCGTAGCGCAAGCCGAGTTCGAGGGTGATATTGGGGCGAATCTTATAGCTGTCCTCGAAATAAAGGCCAAAAGCAGGTTCGAGAATCTTGCTGGCGCCGTTGCTGAGGTTGATACTGAAACGATTATTCGTCGTTGTTCCGCCGGTCGGCGCACCCGCACACGGCGACGCAGGAACGCCTCCTGTGAACGTGACAACGCCATCCGCCATGAAGTTGCAAATATTCCCGTAAGTGAAGCTGCCCGCATCCAGAGCGAAATTGTTGTTATAAAACCTGCGGATTTCACCGCCAAATGTGAAGGAATGATTTCCGCGAAGATAACGCACGGTGTCGCTGCCAACGACTGTGGTGTCACCGCGGCCTTGAGGGAATCCTGCCGGGCCGCCGATATTGAAGAGACCCGTGACGCTGAGTTGCGGGATGCCGATGGCCGCAGTCACGCCGTCGCTGATGTCGAAATCGGTTGGATTGAGAAGTTGATTCGGCGTGAAGGTGATGTGGATACGGTTGTAGCCGAGCCGAGCTTCGTTGGTGAGGCTTGGACTGAAGACATGGTCCTCCTCCAGCGTCATGATCTGGCGGCGGGACGCACGAGTATCACCCCAGCCGGGAAGGTTATTGCCCTGCAGAGTCGGTTCCTGGCGGAGGTCTTCTTGCAGGGCGTAATAGCCGTGCAAACGATCACTCTCGGTCAAATTGAAATCGAGATCTCCCGTCCCTTGATCGATATTCACCGGCGCGACGGCGGAGCCGCTGAATCCGTTAAAGCTTGTAGGAACACCGGCGGTGCCAGTACCTAGCGCGTTAGCGCCGGGGAAGAGCGCCGCGATCTTCTGGATCGTCGAGTCGCTGGTGGCGGCGATCTGAGTCTGCTGGTCCTGACTGAGAGTAAAAGAACTCAACGTAAGACCTTGCCGTTGCCGCAAGCCCTCATAGCTCGCGAAAAAGAAAGCCTTATTTCGCTTAATCGGGCCCCCAGCTGCCGCGCCGAAGTTGTTGCGAATAAACGGGGACATAGCCACTGGTTTTGGATTGAAAAAATTTCTTGCATCGAAGAAATTATTCCGAACGAAATCGAAGACCTCGCCATGGAAGTCGTTCGAGCCGGAACGCGTGAGGATGTTCGCGATTGCTCCCGAGT
Source organism: Candidatus Acidiferrales bacterium (assembly GCA_035943235.1). Taxonomy (GTDB): domain Bacteria; phylum Acidobacteriota; class Terriglobia; order Acidiferrales; family UBA7541; genus DAHUXN01. The sequence goes on along the minus strand of DASZCH010000087.1, from coordinate 8,851 downwards.
TGCGGCCATATTCGGCCGGAAAGGTGGCGTTGTCGATTTTGAATTCGGAAACCGTATTGATGGAGGGTTGAAAGGTAATCTGGTTCTGGACTTCGTCGCTGAGGTTGATGCCGTTGATCATCCAGTTCGTCGTGTCTTCGCGCTGGCCGGCGGTGTTGATTGCGAATGACCCCTGGCCGCGAAGAGGCGCAGTAAGGAAGCCATTTTGAGGTGGCGTGACGGTCCCAGGGACCAACAGGCCGAGATCCACGAAATGGCGGCCGTTCAGAGGAATCTGCTGCACGGTGCGCTGATCAATCACTTGACCCACCGTGGCGTTGCTCGTGTCGACTAGCGGCTCGCCGCCTGTGACGGTGACTTCCTGCGTAACCTGGCCCACCTGCAGTTGGGTGTTTTCTGTGGTGGTAGTTGCGACGCTGAGCGTCAAGTCCTTAATCACCGACGTCTGAAATCCGGACGCACTGATCTCGACGCGATAAACACCCGGAAGGAGGCCGGAGACGAGGTATGCCCCGGACTGATCGGTTTGCGTGGTGCGCTCGACTCCTGTGTTTTGGTTGTTCGCGACGACTTTTGCATTGGGCACGGCGGCATTCGAACTGTCCGTCACAGTTCCTTGCAATGTTGCGGTGGACTGCGCGAGAGCGATGCTGCTCAGCGCAAATAGGAACACGGCCAATGCTGCCGACCGAACTGCAAAGGCGATGAAGGATGCCCTTCGTCCGCCTGTTTTCCGCTTCTGCATGATTCCTCCTTGAAATTCCTTGCCAAAAATCGAAATCTGTCAACGAGTCCTACACATCTCGTACGTCGCTTTGCGCAAAGCTGGAATAAGCGCGTCGGGCTGACGCGCGGGACTCACTGAGACTGGCTAATAGCAACCCGGAATCCAAAAACACCATCATATTGGACATTCTGAAAGCTCACAAAAACAAGAAGATAAGGCGGTACTAAAGGCATCTCCTCTGCGAAAATTACTAAGGAAATACCAAGTTTGGAAGTCAAATATGTGATTCGGGAGCCAAATCACAAGGACGCAAAATTCGCAATCCCTTGCGGACTTTCCCGAGGCGAGAAGGATGCTGAGAATCCCGGACATCTCGATTGCCCAGTGCCATCATCTCTAGTAGTCTTTCTGGCTGGAGAGACGTCCGCAGAGATCTCTGGTACATAGCTCCAAGTGATAATTATTGGGATACGGGGGAACGCAGAGTTGAGTCGACGGGCAAAGATTCATGCGGGGCTTTTAGCGGTAGCTTTGATTTTACTCGCCTCCTGTGGCGGAGTCATCAATCTTCCGGTTCCAGTCGTTAGTTCCCTATCCCCGTCCAGTGTTCCGGCAAACTCGGTAACATTTACGTTAGACGTGATGGGTTCGGGATTTGCGCCGAATTCTACAATCTTTTTCAATGGCGCGCCCCGCCAGACCATTTTCCTTTCTCCAAGCGAGTTGACGACTCAGGTGAATCCGGGCGACGTAGCGACACCGGGGACCATCAGCGTACAAGTGACGACGCCTCAGCCCGGCGGCGGAACTTCGCAGACGATCGCCTTCACGGTGACGCCCACATCCTCGCCAGTGCCCGCGATTTCCTCGATTACACCCACCAGTATTCCGGCGGGAGCACAAACCGTCACCATAACGGTTAACGGGTCGAATTTCGTTTCGACATCCGTCGTGACCGTGAATGGCGCCAATCGGCAAACAAATTTCAACAATGGCGGGATGATTACCGCGAGCCTCCAAGCCTCGGATATAACAACAGCGAGTACGCTGCGGGTCGCCGTATTGAATCCGCCGGCTTCAGGCGTAACGCCGCCGGGCGGAGGCGTGTCGAACATAATTCTGCTGAATGTCGTCAATCCTAACCCGGTGATCACGGCCGTCTCCCCGCCCGTGGTGATAGCGGGAAGCACGACGACAGCGTCGCTACGTATTTCAGGAGGCGGGTTTGACTCAGCAAGCCAAGTACTTGTAAATGGCAGCGGCAGACCGACAACATTCGGCGGCTCGTCAACGATCGATGCGCAGCTTGCGAGCAGCGATCTTGCCGCGGCCGGCACCTACCCTGTTCAGGTGGTGAATCCGACGCCTGGAGGCGGGAAATCGGCCGTGCTGTTTTTTTCGATTGTGCCATCGGCCGCCGGCGCCGGCTTGCCCGAGCTGGTGGATGTCGCAGCGGATGGTGCTCAGGCAAATGACGGGGCAGGAGATCCATCTGTTTCGGGACCCGCGATGGACACGGCGGGGCGTTTTGTAGCGTTTGCTTCGGCATCGACCAACTTGCTGGAGACCACGATTACCAACCCGCCTCCAAATCCGATTAACAATGGTGCGCCGAATATATTTCTCCGTGACACCTGCCTGGGCGTGACGACCGGATGTGCGCCCAAAGAAATCCTGGTCAACGTAGGGCCATCCGGAATCCTGGCGAACGGGGCGAGTTCGCAACCCGCCGTGGCCTCGTTGACCGCGAACATCGTGGCATTCACTTCGCTGGCGACAGACCTGGTTTCGGGATTCAGTTTTGACGGGACAACACCACAAGTGTTCGCGGCAAATCCGTGCGCGGGTGTCGCCGCTGGATGCACCCCAACGATTAGTTTGGTATCAGTTGGTTCTGATGGCATTACACCAGCGCTCGGCGCGGCGAACGATCCGTCCGTCAGTCCAGATGGCCGCTTTATCGCATTCACGTCGACGGCAACGAATTTGGTCGCTGGCGCGACAACGGGGTCATCGGAAGTTTATTTGCGAGACACGTGCCTGGCCGCCGGACCGACCTGCACGCCCACGACCATGCTTGTCTCGGTGGCACCAGACGGAGTGACGCCTGCCGACGGGTCGAGTTCCCAGCCCGTTCTTGAATCCGCCAAGAACGGTGGACAATTCGTCGCGTTTGCGTCAACGGCGACGAATCTTGTGCCGGGCTCCGGCGGAGTATCGGAAATTTATCGCGTTGAGTATTGCATCGGAATTACGAAGGGCTGCACAGCATCTTCCGCGCAACTGATTTCGACGCCGGACGGAACAGCCTTTGCGGATGGGTCGAGTGTGGAACCGGCGATGACACCCGATGGCCGGTTTGTGGCGTTTGCGTCAAGCGCGTCGAACCTGGGAGCAACTTCAGGAGGCGTTCCGGAAATTTATTTGCGGGACACGTGCCAGGGAGTACTTTCTGGATGCTCGCCGAAAACAACGATCGTTTCGTTGGCAGCTGATAACGCGACGCCGGCAGACGCGTTGAGTGAGCATCCAAGTCTGGGTAACTCCGGACAATTTGTTGCGTTTGCCTCGCAGGCGAGTAATCTGTCGACGGCGAGTTTGAATGGCCTCGAGAACATCTACGTTTACAATACGTGCATCAATGGAGCGAGCGGTTGCAAACAGAGCACGGCGCTGGTGAGCGTATCAGCGGCTAGAACGCCCGGAAACGGGGCCTCACTCAATCCTGCCATCAGCGGCAGCGGCCATGTTGTTTCGTTCTTCTCGGCAGCGGCCAACCTGGTTAACAACGACCTAAACGGCTTTCCCGATATTTTCCTCGCAGTCACGACTTTCTAACTGCATTCTTTGCGAATTAGGGACGCGGATGCGAGTGCGCCGCTCAGCGTCGCCGAAGCAATAATTCAGCACGAACAACGGATGTTCCAGCCAGCGTGGAAACAACGTGGACAAACGAAGAATTAAGTCCCGCCGCCGGCAGGGGTATAGATGGGGTATGCCGGCGAGCGGGCTTCGATCGGGTTGGAATCGGCCCCGGTTCCATTTGGAACCGTCGTCCCCGCAGCACGTCCCAACCCGCACGATTCATGCTATGAAGCTCTCCGGAACGGAACAATGACTCTGAAGGTCTAGAGGCGTGGTACTTCGACGGTAGTACCGGCATTGAAAAATGGGGCTTTAGGGCGATTTTCTACCGCTCCCAAATGGTACTTTGAGTTCAAAAGCAGCATCCCCCTGGCTAATTCGAACGTGGCGGAGGAGGTGCTTTCGGACGTCTCGTGCGCTTAAGTTGAAGATTCACAATCGTCTCTTTACCTGAATGCACGACGAGATTGTGTTTCCACATTGAGGCGGCGATTGTGTCTGAGGCGCGAATGTCGTAAAGACCGGGCGGGACAAACTTGAACAAAAAATGCCCGTGCGAATCGGTGCGCGTGGCAAGCGGAAGAGAACCGTCGGAGCGTTCGACCATCACTTGCACGCCGGCGGCAGGCTTGCCATCCAGAGTTGAGATTGTACCGGCGATTTTGGTGGTGTGTACCCGGGCCACGGCATAAGCAGCCAATAGCAGAGAAACTGCACAAAGACACGCGATCTTGCGCATCATTCGAGCCTCCTCAGGCGGGCGATACAACGATTTTACGCGTATCGGGAACGCGACGATTCGAGGGATGAGCGGGAAGGCGCGTTTTAGCTAACTGGCCGAATGGCCTGTCCGCATTCTGAACGACTGACGGGGTTCATTAATATTTGTAGACCTTCCGGGCGCGGGCGTGCGGGAGCTGGTCGAGGCGTCCGTGATCGGGATTTTTGCCGCGCGCAAGGGCGAGGAAGTAAGTTAACAACTGAAGTGGTACAAGGAACACGAAAGGCGAGAGCCCTTCTTCCACGGCCGGGATCGCGAACCAATCGTCTGCTGAATCGTCCGGACATACCGCTGGAACATGGAACGCGATGCGATGCGCTCTGGTTTCTCCCGCGGCGCGGATAATCATGCGGGTCCGTTCGTCAGCAGGACCGCCTGCGAGCAACGCGATGAGCGTCATGCGTTCGTCGATTTCAGAGAACGGGCCATGGCGGAGTTGTTCCGTTTGCTCGCCTTCGGCGGGCGCGAAGCTCGTTTCTTTGATTTTGAGCGCAATCTCGCGCGCCGTTGGCCAATTCGGCCCCGCGCCCATCAGCACGATCCGTTGGCGTCCAGCAATTTTTCGCGCTAGGTCTTTCATTTGTACTTCAAGGCCGAGAGCCCGCTGCATTAAATCAGGAATGCCATGGAGCGACGTTTGGGCAGTCGATATTTTATCGCCGCGAGCTTCAGCGAAGGCGATGGAGAAAAGCGCCAGGCGCGCGAGCGCCGAGGTTAGGCTCTTCGTATAGGCGAAGGAAATTTCCTGTTCGCATGTGGGAATCAGGAAATCGGCGGAGCGCATAGCGTCGCCTTGGTTCTCTCCAGAAATGCTAATTGTGAGGGCGTCCGCGCGCCGCGCAAATTCCAGAGCGTCGAGGACGCACTTCGTAACGCCCGTGTGCGAAAGTATGATGACCGCGTCGCGCTTGCTGAGCGCGGGAGGGTAGAACACAAATTCAAAGGCTTGGCCAACGCGAACGTCGGCGCGGCCTTTGGTAAGCTGGCGAAAAAAATATTCGGCCATCTCGGCCGTGTAGAGTGAGCTGCCGATCCCGACGATCCAGAGCCGATCCTTTTCCGCGGCAGCGCGCGCGGCTTGCGCAACCAAATCAACATTTTCGCTAATCATGCGCCGCACCAGCGCTGGTTGCTGGCGGATCGCGTCATAGAGATAAAACGGATGCTCAGTGCGTCCTTCGCTCATTTCGCTCATTTTCGCTTTGGCGGTGGGGACTGCGCGCCGATTGTTTTGCGCGGATATTCTACTGGAACGCGGCAACTCGTGGCTCGCTTTATTCATCGTTGCGTGCGTCCTGTGGCTGAACGTTCCAACTAGTTCGCGACGACATTTTTCTGTTACCCTCATTTGCCGTCCAGAGGAGATTCCCGCCGATGAGAGAGTTTAGGATTGCGAGAGCATGCGCTCTGCTGCTCATTTGTGCCGTGGCCGCGCAGGCGCGCGCGGTTCAAACACCCGCAACAAATACTACCGGATGTGAGGCCGTGGAGTTCCAAGCTGCGCATTTGGATGGTACCGCCGTGAAATTCAATATCATCCTGCCGGCCGATTATTCCGGAAGCAGCCGCCGTTTTCCCGTGCTCTATTTGTTGCATGGATACACGGGTCACTACTCGGATTGGTGCGAAAAGACGCGCATCGTCGATTACGCGAAGCCCTACGAAGAAATCATTGTGATGCCAGAGGGAGAAAACGGCTGGTACGTCAACAATTACACGAATCCGAAAATGCAGTGGGAGAATTACATCATTCAGGACCTGATTCCTTATGTGGATACGCATTACCGAACGGTCGGCTCTCGAGGAGGGCGCGCTATTGCGGGTCTGTCCATGGGAGGATACGGTGCGATGTTTTTGGGACTGAAGCATCACGAAATGTTTGCGGCTGTAGCGAGCCTCAGTGGTGTTGTTGCCAGTGCAAACATGGCGCGTTGGGACAAGCCCGTTACAAAGAACAAGCAAACGATAAAAGAAAATCCCGGCGTAGAACGGACGCTCAGAGACGATTTTGGGCCCGCCAAGAATCCTGCGCGCAAGGACGAAGACCCGTTTCTGCTGATTCGCAAGCTCACGCCGGAAAATTGCCCGCAGCTTTATCTTGCGATTGGATGGGGAGACAGCCTGCTCGGCGAAAACCGCGAATTCGTGGCATTGCTCGCGCAGCTAAAAATGCCCTATCGTTATGCCGAGGTTCCCGGCAAACACGAATGGCGCGTGTGGGACGAGCAAGTCCAACGCGTGCTCGCTCTGCAAGCGCCTGCGATCGGCGCGCAAGCTCCACAAAATTAATTTTCGACGCAGCGCTTCCGTCTTTTTAACGGCCGCAAACCGAGGCCGGCGCATTCAGATCCGCGACTGGAAGCGCGGCAAGCTTATATTTCTGCAACAAAGTATTCAGCGCCGGAACGTCGTCCTTGTTGAATTTTTGCCAAGCATCAAAATCCTTTGTTATGGCCTGACATGCTTCTACTACCGCCGCGCGAGCGGCTTCCGACGGCCGGCCGTCGCCTGTATCCGCAGCGTAAAGAATTTGAGTCAGGTCAGAGTTCACTCCGCCGAAACCAGGACTAGTGAATGTGCCGTCCGCAATAGCGCCGAACTTCCTGCTGAAGTCTTCAAGCACTTTGACATCTTCCTTGGCCTGAGTATTCGCCTTGAAACTCTTCAGGCGGTCCTCGAGCGCATGCTGCACGGGGGCCAGCGCAGCGAAGGCGTCATAGCTTGTCGACATTCCGACGGTAACCTGCCTGAGAAGGTCAAGCTGCGCAACGAAGTCGTATTGCGAGATGTGCACCCGCGGGTCCTTCACAACGTGGAGAGTCTGGCGGTAGGTCTGGCCGTTGACTGTGAGAGCCAACTCGTAATCACCTGGGACAACTTGGGGTCCAAGCGGCTGGAATCGTGGAGTCACGCCCGGAACGGCATCTTCTGTGCCGTAGAATGCGACGGACTTTTCGCGTTCGTCGAAAAGCGCATAGCTCAGGTTCGCTGGATGCGGGTAGCGTAAATTCCAAACGAACCGATTCATGCCGGCGTTTTTTGGCAGCGCGGAGGGAGGCGCAAACCAATATTCCGGAACGTTGTCTGGTTTGAGCTTTGCGGGTTCAGGCGCCGCGCTCGAATATTTGCGGATCAGGTTTCCCTCGGAATCCGAAATCGTCAAAGTGATGTCGCCTTGAGGCGCTGATTTCAGGTAGTAATCAATGAATGCGCCATCGGGCGGATTCTGGCCGGCGGGAACCTCGGGTGGCAACGGCGTATCCTGATCGTTGTTCCAGCGCAAACGAATGGCGGTTTGCGGACGGTAAAGAAACGCATCCGCGCTTGTGATGTGACCGCGCTCCTGCCGGAGCGGACTTACGTCATCAAGTATCCACAGGGACCGCCCGTAAGTCGCGATTGCCAGATCGTCGCCGTGGACAATTAAGTCGCGAATGTCACAGGTCGGCAGATTAAGTTGCAACGATTGCCAATGATCGCCATCGTCAAACGAAACAAAAACCCCGTTCTCGGTGCCTGCATACAGCAAACCCTTGCGCTCGGTGTCTTCGCGGATCACGCGAGCAACTCCATAATCCGGGAAACCTGTCGAGATTGGCTGCCACGTCTTTCCGTAGTCGTGTGTACGGTAGAAGAGCGCGTGCGAATCGCGAAACTTGTCGACGGCGGCATACGCGGCGCCGGCGTCAAAATGCGAAGCGTCAATGATCGAAATCTGGCTGCGGGCATCGAGTCCCGGCATGGAAACGTTTTGCCATGTTGCGCCGCCGTCGCGCGTAAGCTGAACTAAGCCGTCGCCCGTTCCAGCCCACATCACATTTGACGAAACCGGCGAAAGCGCCAGAGCCGTAATCACCCGGCTTCGCGGATTTATCGGCGGCTCTTTTTCTTTACTGTTCTCTTTACTTTCTTCTTTGGGCCGGACGGTCAAATCCGGGCTCGCCTCGCTCCAATTCATTCCGCCGTCGGTGGTTTCCAGAACGTACTGAGAGCCGTAATACAAAGTGTGCGGATCCTGCGGCGAAAAAAGCAGAGGAGCGTTACTGGAAGAGCGATATTTATTGCCGCGGTCAAAAACGGCGACGATCTGATTCGTCCGGCGGTCGAGACGCACAATTGTTCCGGGCGCACCATCAGAATAGACCAGGTAGGGATGGAGCGGATCGCCGACGATATAGCCGAATTCGTATCCTCCCGGGGAAAACACGTCGCGATCGCGGATACGTCCAAAGTCGCTGCGGCTGGGAATCGCAACAGTGCCACTATCCTGCTGCGAAGCGTAGATGACGTAGGGGAACTGATTGTCGGCGGACAAATGATAGAGCTGGCCCGTCGGCTGGTTGTACCACGGAGTCCATGATTTACCGGCGTCGAGACTGATTATCGCTCCCTGGTCGACTCCCATCAGCATGCGGTTGCTGTTCGTGGGATCGATCCACAACACGTGATAATCGTCGCCGTCGGGCGCGCCCTTAAAG
>DASZCH010000086.1:0-4944 GCA_035943235.1 Candidatus Acidiferrales bacterium | reverse complement strand
GATGATGCAGCGGCGCCATGCGGAAAACGCGCTTGCCGCGCAACTTGAAGGAAATCACTTGAATAATCACGGATACCGCTTCGATCACGAAGATTCCGCCGATGAAGAGCAACAGAATTTCCTGTTTGATGATGACAGCTGTGACGCCAATCACGCCGCCCAGTGCGAGCGAACCCACGTCGCCCATGAACAATTCCGCCGGATGAGCGTTGTACCAAAGAAAGCCAAGAGCCGCGCCAACGACGGAGCCGCAAAAAATCGTCAGCTCCCCGACCTGAGGGATTCTCTGGATATCGAGATACTCCGCGAAACGCGCGTGGCTGCTGACGTATGTGAGAACCGTGAGCGCGCTGGCGGCAACGACCACGCAGCCGATGGCCAGGCCGTCGAGGCCATCCGTCAAATTGACAGCATTCGACGAGCCGACAATCACGAAAATCAGGAAAACAACGAAGGGCACAAAGGCCAATGGCCAAATGTACGGCCTCAGCAGCAGCGATTGCGAAACAAGATTCGGATGCAGCGCCTTTGCGAACGGAACGCTGAGCTCCGTGGAATAGGCGCCGCGTTGCTGCAACGCGAGCAAAACCGCGCCCACGCCGATGCAAGTGAGCACCTGATAGAAAAACTTCGTTTTCGCGCTGAGGCCCATGCTGCGCTTGCGAACCACTTTGTTGTAGTCGTCCGCGAATCCGATTGCGGCGAAGGCCACCGTCGCGCCCATCGCGAGCAGAGCATACGGACTGTGCAGGTCCGCCCAAAGAAGCGTGGGCACGATAATCGCCGCGACAATCAACACGCCGCCCATGGTTGGCGTGCCCGCTTTGGCCTGATGGCGCTCGGGACCTTCCGCTCGAATAAATTGGCCAATTTGCATTTCGCGAAGGCGGCGAATCGTCCAAGGGCCGAATACAAGGGTCAAAAAAAGCGCCGTGAGGCTGGCGAGGGCGGTGCGCACCGTGATGTAGCGAAAAACGTTCAGCGGACTGAACTGCGGGCGCAGCACGGTGACGAAAAGATAGTAGAGCATTTTCAGGCGCGCCTTTCGTGAGCCGCCGATGCCGTTTCTGTTTGTGCTTCAACCAAAGGAAATTTTGCGCGCAGCGCCTCGGCAATCACTTCCATGTGCACGCCGCGGGAGCCTTTCACGAGCAGCAAATCGCCGGGCGCGACGAACGCCGTCAGGAATTTCGCCGCTTCGTCCGACGACACGAAGAATCCAGTTTGCTCGGAGGCGTGTCCTGCATCGATTGCACCGCTGACGAATTCCTTGGCGTCGCCCGCGACGCCGAAAATCCAGCCGATTGATTTCTTGCCGGCCGCGTATTTTCCTCCCGCGCGATGGAGCTCGCCGGAGGATGGCCCAATCTCGCGCCACTCGCCGGCGACAAGGATGCGGCGGCGATAACCGGGAACGGAGCAAAGAACATCGATCATTCGATCGAGCGCGAGAGGATTCGAATTGTAGCAATCGTTGATCACGGAAAATCCCGCGGCGAATTTCAAAAACTCGCCGCGCATGGACGCAGGACGCAGCGCCGGGAAAACTTCCTTGGCGTCGGCAAGCCCAATTCCCCATTCGCCGGCAGCAGCAAGCGCCGCGAGGGCGTTCAACACGTTGTGCTGTCCGGCCAACGGAAGCCGCAAACGCCCAAGTTCATCGGGACTCTCAAAGTCGAACACCGAGCCTTCCATTCCACGGTCTTCGATATGTTCCGCACGGAATCCGGCTTTCTCGGATAGCCCGAAATAAATCGCGCGGCCGCGAAAGCCTTCCGCAAAGCGCGAAACGCGCGCATCGTCCGCGTTGAGCACCGCGACGGGCTCAGGGCCGCCGAGGCCTTCGATCAATTCACGTTTTGCGAGCGCAATTTCGTCCACGGAAGAAAAAAATTCCAAATGCACCGGCGCAACGTTGGTTACAACGCCGACATCAGGACGCGCAATTTCCGCCAGGCGCGCGAGCTCCCCGCGATGCGACATTCCCAGCTCGACGACCGCGGCATCGTGCTCGTCATCAAGTCGAAAAAGCGTGAGCGGCAGACCGTACTCGTTGTTCAGATTGCCCTCGGATTTCAAAACATGGAACCGCGCGGCGAGTAATGCCGCAAGAATTTCCTTGGTTGTAGTCTTGCCCGCGGAACCGGTAACCGCGGCAATTCGGCGGCCCGCCTTCGCACTGCGCCACGCGTCGCAATAATTTCGCGCCAAGTCCTGCAAGGCGCGCAAGGTATCTTCGACCGCCAGGAGCCGCCCACGAAGATCCTCGGGAAATTCGGACGCGCGGCTGCGGTCGACGACGGCGGCCGCTGCTCCTTGAGCGAGCGCCGCAGCCACGAAATTGTGTCCATCGTGACGCGGCCCGCGTATCGCGACGAACAGCTCTCCCGGCTTGACGGTGCGGGAATCAATCGACACTCCGGCCAGCCGGGCCAGGGAACTCGCCCCGACTGGCGCTGCAACGCGCAACGCGCCAGCCACGTCTGCCACGGTCCATCGCATCGTCTCTCCAACGGGCTGGACGCCACGCTTTCGTGCCGCTAAAAAATTAACTGCCAGTTCCCGGCTCGCTACTTGCTACTGCAAATCCCATGCCAGTTCTTTCTTTAAGGCTTCACGCGATGTTAATTCTTCGCGCTGCCGTAACCGCGCGTGCGAAGCTTCTGCCGCGCGACTTGGCGATCATCAAAGTCGATCGTGCCTTCCTTCAAAACTTGATAAGCCTCGTGGCCTTTCCCCGCGAGCAGCACGATGTCTCCCGGCTGCGCTTCTTCGAGAGCGATTTCGATGGCTTTGCCGCGGTCGGCTTCGACGCGATATTTCTTGCCGGTTTTTTGCAGGCCGACGAGCACATCGTTAATAATTCGCAGCGGGTCTTCGCTGCGCGGGTTGTCGCTTGTCAACACGACCATGTCGCTCAAATTGCCGGCCGCTTCGCCCATCAGCGGGCGCTTGGTGCGATCGCGGTCGCCACCCGCGCCAAACACGGTGATGATGCGATTTTCAGGACACAGTTCGCGTGCAGTCGAAATCAAATTGCGGAGCGCGTCGTCTGTGTGCGCATAATCGACAATCACCAGGAACGGCTGGCCCTCCGCGACGCGCTCGAATCGGCCGGGCACGCTTTCGAGTTCATGAATTCCGCGCTCGATCTCAGCGTTGGGAACTTCTAGAGCGATGCCCGCGCCAATCGCCGCCAGAATGTTGTAAACGTTTATTTTCCCGACGAGCTTCGACTGCACTTCGATTTTTCCGCTGGGCGTTTGCGCGGTGAATTCGAGTCCCGAAAACGCCAGCGCGTATTTCTTCGTGCTGATTTGTGCGCCGTTTTTCAGACCATAGGTGAGTGTTCGCGCGGCCAGACCCCCCAGAGCGTGACCGTAGGGATCATCTGTGTTCACGACAGCTACGTCCGCGGGCTCCGCACCCGTGCCTTCGAAGAGGCGGCGCTTTGCGGCAAAGTATTCCTCGAAAGTTTTGTGGTAATCGAGATGATCGCGCGTGAGATTTGTGAACACCGCCGCGACGAAATGGCAACCCCACAAGCGGTCCATCGCCAGCGCGTGCGAGCTTGTTTCCATCACCACGGCGGAGCCGCCTTCGTCGCGTATTTCCGCGAACATTTGCTGAAGGTCGAGCGATTCGGGCGTGGTGTTAATCGCGTCGCGGCTGGCGCGCGGCGTGCGATAGCCGATGGTGCCGATCAAGCCGGTTTTCTTCCCGGCGGCGCGCAAAATCGAATCGATCAAGTATGTAGTGGTGGTTTTTCCGTTGGTTCCCGTGACGCCCACGAGTTGCAGAGCATTCGCGGGCCGGCCATAAAATTTCGCGCTGACGCTGGCTAACACGCGCCGCTGCGCTCTCGGTACAATCTCGACCCACGCGACTTCCGCCGGAATTCCGGCAGGACGCGGCTGTTCGCTGGCGACGGCGGTGGCGCCGCGTTTTAAGGCGTCCGGGACGTAACGGTTGCCATCCTCCTTTTCACCCTGAAGCGCAAAAAAAAGCGTGCCAAGCGTGACTTTGCGGCTGTCATATGCGACGGCACGCACGTCCGCATCGGCAGGGCCGCCTGGCCGGCCGATTTCCGCGCGAATTTCAGCGCCCGTAAATAATTCTTTCAGATTCATTTCCGATTCAACCAGAGCCTGCCCGTCGCGCCGCGCTTTCAAATTCGTTCCATCCCTTTGGATGCACTGGCACCCATAGTTTAGTTGCTGCTGCCCGCGGCGCCCGTCGCGGCATCGCTGCTGCGGCCAAAATGAATCATGACCCTCGTGCCCGGCAAGACTTTCGTTCCCGCGTCCGGACTTTGATCGAGAGCAATTCCGTCGCCAACCAGAATTGGCAGCAGTCCGAGGTGCGAGCACGCTTCCGTGACGGCGCGAACGCTCTGGCCGATCAGTTTCGGCACGGTGACGGCTTGTCCTTCTTGAATTGCGACCGTCGACGATTCAGGCACGGTAGCGAGGCTCGGAGAAAGCGGCATCGACTCCGCGGCGCGCTTCGCCCTCTTGGCGTTGTGCGTGTCGATGTTCCGGTCGAATTGCGTGTCGAACGCAGGCAGCCGCGCTCGCCGACGCAGAGATGCCTTTTCCAGCGTGGGCAGTTCCGGCATGTCGTGCGGCACATTCATGTACGAAAGCACCTGCTCAGCTACTTCCTTAAAAACAGGACCGGCCGCCGGACCGCCTTCGTGACTGCCCATGATCGGCGAATCCAGGTTCACCAGAATCGTGACCACGGGATTATTCACGGGCGCGTAACCGATGAAGGAAGCGTTGTAATTTGTTTTCGAATAGCGGCCCGTGGCGGGATCGATTTTCTGCGCGGTGCCTGTTTTTCCGGCTGCCGTGTAGCCAAAGGGCTGCGCGAAACCCTTCCCTGTGCCAGCAAGAATGACTTGTTCCATTATTTCGCGCACGGTGGCGGCTGTTTGTTCGT
>DASZCH010000085.1:0-3462 GCA_035943235.1 Candidatus Acidiferrales bacterium | reverse complement strand
GGTCTGGGGAGTTTCGAACGCCCGGGCGGCCCCCGCCGCGGAGCCTCCGCGATTTCCTTGCGGCGTTTCCGTCGTGGCGGACCATCCTTTTGGTGTTTCTAGTGCCGGTTGACTCAACTGCACGCCGACGTTCGATCTTACTTCCCAATTCACGCGCACCGAAAAATCTTCTCCCGCGACCAGCGCGCCCCGGTCTGATTTCGCGTTCACGTGCAGTGCAGCAGCCGCGGCCAACGCGCTGTCTATTTTCTTTCGCTGAATACTCAGCCGCCAAAGCACGTCTTGAGCGCCTCCAGAGCGAGCTTCATTCTCGGCTTTAGAGACTTCTGTCCCCGCAGCAGCCAGATTTTTCACCGTTCCGGGCCAATCCAGCCGCAACGCGTCTTCGCGCGCCGCTGCGAGGGCCTTGTCCGCCGCGCCAAGCTCTCCACTCTGCGATTTCGATCCGCCGCCGAGAGAAGAGAGCGTTTGCACCAAGTTGGCAGGTGTCAGCTTATCGCCCTCGACCACTTTCAGATCTACGGGCCGGCTGAAAAACGATGAATCGAGAATCCTGGTTATGCCCTGCGAGCGATGGTTCGCAAATCCGATCAGTCCCAGGTCCGAATAGCTGTCTCCCCACAGCGGCGAAATTTCGCCCACGGGAAGCGTGATCATGCCTTCCTGATCATTGGCAGCACTCGCGGTATTGCCGCCAAAGAAGCCGCGTGGGGATTGCAACACTCGGCCCACCCGCCACGGCCTCAGCCCTTCCTTCAACTGCTCGGGATACGCGGACGCATCGGCGGCGGCCTTTACTGCCTGCGGAACAATGATTCCCGTGGCTTGGTGCTGCCCGTGTCCAGAATGCACGCCGCCCCATTGATTGATGACGATGTCAGGACGAAACGTGCGAATGATTCGCACCAGGTCTTCCTTCCCCACTCCGTGCCATATCTTCAAAGTTTCTTCGGCGCTCTTCGAATAGCCGAAATCAGGGGCGCGCGTGAAAAATAGTTTCGCGCCGTAGCCCTGGGTCGCGCGATAAAGCTCATCGGTACGCAGAATTTCAAGCGCCGGACCCAGCTCGGGACCAATGGCGTTTTGCCCGCCTTCGCCGCGCGTTGTCGAGCACAGCGCCACATCATCACCGAGTCCCTTCGAGAGATACGTCAGCACGCTCTCGCGCTCATCGTCGGGATGCGCGTCCACGTAAAGAACCCGCGTCGTCACGCGCGCATGATCGATTGCGTCCACCACGTCGGCGACCGATTGCGCTCGCGCCATCGGCGCTCCCGAGATAATCATGGCCGCCGTCGCTGCCAGCACTGCGCCCCACCGCATTTTCATCGAATCGCCTCCGCGAACGGCCATTCCTTCAATCCCTTCGAACGGACAAGAAAAACGATCACTCCCGCCAAAATGGCCGCCACTCCGAACAACATCCGCCAGCCTGTGGCCACGAACAGAGCGAGCCATAGGATTATAGCGAGACCCGCGGGAATCGGGTAAAGCCACATTTTGAACGGGAAGCGTTCGCTGGCCCATTTACGTCGCAGCAGGATGATCCCAATCGCCTGCCCGACGAATTGCACCAGAATACGCATCGCGAGTATGGCCGCAATCACCGTCGCCAGCTTGAACAGCAAGCTAAAAACAAACGCAACAGCGCACAGTGCGAGCAGCGATACATGAGGGAATTTCTTCGTTGGATGCACACGGCCGAAAATCGAAAAGAAATTCCCGTCCTGCGCGGCCGCATACGGGATGCGCGAATATCCCAGCGTGGCCGAAAAAAGCGACGCGAACGCGATCCACAGAATCAACAATGTCGCGAATTTCGCAAGGTGCGTCCCATAGATGCGCTCAAAGAATATGCTCACGATGAATTGGGAATGTTGTGCTTCCTGCCACGGCACCACGCCCAGCACGCACGTCTGCATCGCCAGATAGAGAATCGCGATAACAATGATCGAGATGAAAATGGCGCGCGGAATGTTACGCTCCGGCTGTTTCACCTCGCCGCCGAGAAAACATACGTTGTAATAGCCCCAGTAGGAATAAATCGTCGGCACCGTCGCGCTGCCCAGCCCCGCAAAAAACAGCCAATTCAATTTCCACGCACCTGCGGGATAGCTGAACGCAAGCTCTGGATGAAAATGCGTAGCGCCCGCGGTGATCAGCCACAGCACCGTGCCAATCACGCCTATCCACAGCAGCATGGAGATTTTGCCGACGGTGGTAATGCGGCGGTAAAGCAAAATCGTCAACGCGATCACCACCGCGCCTGCCACCGCTTTCTGGCCATACTTGCCGAGCGGCACCAGATAGGTGAAGTACTCGGCGAAACCGATCGAACCTGACGCCAGCACAAGAGGCCCTTGAAAAATTGTCTGCCAGATCACCAAAAACGAGAGTAAGCGCCCCCACTTCGCGGGGCCGTACGCTTCCCGCAGATAAACGTAGCTGCCGCCCGCCTCCGGCATCGCCGCGCCCAGCTCCGCCCACACGCACGCATCCACGAGCGCCACAATCGCGCCCACCGCCCAAGCCAGCAGGCATTGCGGCCCGCCCATGTCCGCGATCACCAGCGGAATCACGATGAACGGCCCAATGCCCACCATATCGATCATGTTGAGCGCCGAGGCTTCTTTCAGCCCCAGGCCGCGTTCGAGTTTCCCCAGCTGCGTCATTTGTGCATTGCCTTAGAAATTGTTGCGCGCAAACGCCGCCAAAGAATAACAAAGAACCACAATTGACCCACCATAAAGTTCGCGCAACTGCGATACACTTCGGGCGCATGGTGAAGCTCGGCGTCATCATTACCGCTGCAACCGTTACGATCTGCGTCCTCGAGTTCCTGCGCTGCCGAAAGCATGCTTTCCCGCGCTCGGGATGGTTCGCGATTGCAGCTCTCGCGGGCGCGGAATGGTTGATGTTCCGCGGCATCGAACCCGTCGCCACCTATTTCACTCCTATCGCGTGGACCGCGTACATTTTGATCGTTGATTCCGCCGTTTTGGCCATGACGGGACGTTCGCGCTTGCGCAACTCGCCCCGCGATTTGTTTCAGATGGCGCTGCTTTCGATTCCTCTGTGGCTGATTTTTGAAGGCTACAATCTGCGGCTGCAAAATTGGGCGTACACCGGCGTGCCCGCGGAGCTTTTCTGGGGGTTGCTCGGCTACTGCTGGTCGTTCGCCACTATCACGCCCGCGATTCTCGAAACCTCCGAGCTCATCGAATCCTTCGGGTGGTTCAAGCGGCGCGAGACCGCGGAAATTTCTCCCGCGCTTTGCCGGAACATGATGGGCGCGGGGATCCTGTGCCTGGGCCTGCCCCTTTTTCTACCGCGGCACATCGCCTCATATCTTTTCGCGCTCGTGTGGGTGGGATTTTATCTCGCGCTCGACCCGCTCAATTACCGACTGGGCCTGCCGTCGTTTCTGGGGGATTTTTCATACGGACGCTGGAGCCGTTTTTA
>DASZCH010000084.1:0-14244 GCA_035943235.1 Candidatus Acidiferrales bacterium | reverse complement strand
TCTTTCTGGTCACCATGCTGTTCCTGCCGGTCACAATTTTCCTCCGGCTCGTGTTCCGCATTAAATATATCTGGGAGACGCCGTGGTTCAGCATCTAGGAGTTCACGACAACAACCGTTCGTCGTCGCGGCAGGGAACCTGCTTTTCTGCGCCAACCGCGCAATCAGCGCGAACTCCCCGCCGTGGCAATAACGCCGCACCCCTGAAGGAGACTCCGCTTGCCTGAACTGCCGCCCGACGATCCGATAAAAAGCCGTTCGCACGCGAACTGGATTCTCGTCGCGGTCTTCGTGCTTTTGCTCTGCGTCACGTGGTCGTTCTATGCTGAATTCATCGGACTGCGCCCCTGGCGTTCATACCAGCACCGTTTCGCGTCCTCCTACTCCGCCTATCTCCAAAAACAAATTCGCGACCGTCAGGCCGCCGAAAAGTCCGTCTATTCATCTCCTGATTACCAAAAACTTTCAGCAGCGCTCCAGCAAGCCGAGGCCGCCGCCAAGCCTCAGGACGCCGCCATCCAAAAACAAATTTCCGTGATTGACGAGCAGCGCGCCGCCGTTCTGCCTTCCTTCCAGACGGACCGCAGCCTCGTCGGCTCCCTCATTTACGACTACGAAATCGTTCCCAACACGGCCTCCTATCGCCGCGAAAAGCAAAGCAAGTTCAAGGACGTGCAGGAAGCCGAAGCCAAAACCTACGCGATCGATTGGCCGGAAGGCGACGGCAACACTGTCGAGAAGCGCCTGAACTACAATCAGCTCAACGACACGTTCAATCAATTGCTCGATCAGAAGGCGCAGCTCACCGCGAAAGAGGGTGACGTTGATAAGCCCGTAAAAGACGCGCAGGACGCCATGGCGAAATATGCCGGAGACAAACTTCCCGGCCTCAATGCCACGCAGCTTCACGGCTTGCTCAACACCGTGCAGTCCATGGACGTCTCGCTCATTCAAATCAACGTCAACCCGCCGGGCCGCGAAATCAATGACGTTGGCGGCGTCGGCCTCACCGATCGCTGCCAGTCGTGCCACGTCGGCATGAACCCGAAATACGTTCCCACGGCCATGACGCTCACCAAGGCCGATCTCGGCCTGCAAAAAAACAACAACGCCCCTTTCACCAGCCATCCCGACTCAGAACTCTTCCAATGGCATCCGCTCGACAAATTCGGCTGCTCGCCCTGCCACGGTGGCAACGGACGCGCCCTCACCAGCGTCGAGACGGCTCACGGACGTTACGAGCATTGGCTCTGGCCGCTTAATTATCCCGAAAATTATGACGCGGGCTGTCAGCAGTGCCATTCCGCCGACGCATGGACGGAACACGCTCCCGTCTTGAACGAAGCGAAAATTCTGTACCGCGAAAAGGGCTGCATCGGCTGCCACAATTACGCCGGCTTCGATGATCAAAGCCAGCAGCTCCAGGACACCGTTCGCGAAATCGCCAGCCTCGAAAAAGACAAGGCTGACGACAATCAGAAGATTCCGCAGCTCAACAAGGCCGGAGACCAAGCCGCCAATAACGACGATGCGCAAAAACTCTATGCGCAGGCCACGAATCTCACCGTCAACGTCAGCAAAATTGACGCGCGCGTCGAGCAGCTCGACGAATTGACCCACAGCCTCCAGCAGGAAGTGAAGCGCGTCGCTCCCGATCTAAAAGAAGTTCGCATGAAGTTGAATCCGCAATGGATTCCTTACTGGCTCGGCCACACGTGGCAATTCGATCCCACCACCAAAATGCCGCAGTTCCGCCTGCAGCCAGACGAAGTTCAGGCCATCTCCGCATTCATTTGGCAGCAGGGCCTCAAGGGTCCCGCGCTTCAGAAGCAACCGTCTGGCGACGTTGCCGCGGGCAAGGAAAAATTTGATTCGCTCGGCTGCCTCGCATGCCACTCCATTGGAGAGGGAAGTGAGAAAATCGGCGGCGACGTTGCCGCCAATCTCAGCCGCGTCGGCGAAAAGGCAAATTACGACTACATCGTCCGCTGGATCCATAATCCTCGCGTCCGCACGCAGCCCTATTGCCCCTATGAACATAAGGACATCGGCCCGGCAGATTACGCCAAACACAATTTGCCTTACGTCTTCGACGTCGAACACTCGAAGTGCCCCAACGACGGCCACGAACTCGTCGTCGAGCAGCAAACCATCATGCCCGACTTCCGCCTCAGTTGGCAGGAAGCGCGCGACATTGCCAGCTATCTGATGACGCAGAGGTCCTCGAGCGCGCATTACGAGCAGGCAGCCTTCGTCGATGACGCGAATCTGTACGCCAAGGGCAAAACTCTCGTCGAGCATTACGGCTGCGCGGGTTGCCACGAAATTTCCGGCCTCGAAGACGCCGCTCGCATCGGCACCGAGCTCACCACCGAGGGCAGCAAGCCCATCGGCCGCTTCGACTACGCCCTCCTCTACACCAAGGCCCAGGAAGGCGTTTTGCCCAATGGCAAAAAAGATCCGCGCGGCAGTTGGTACGACCTCAAGGGCTTCTTCGACCAGAAACTCGCGAATCCCGCCGTATTCGACGAAGGCAAGTACAAGCCGAATCCGATGGACCGCCTGCGCATGCCCAAGCCCAATATCGATCATGCCCAGATCGATGCGCTCACTTCATTTCTGCTGGGCAGCACCGAATCCACGCTCCCGCCCAGCTATCAGTACACTCCCGCGGATCAGCGCAAATATATCCAGCAGGGCTGGTGGATCGTCACCAAATACAACTGCATCGGCTGCCATCAAATTGACATCGGCCAGAAATCCGTCCTCATGGGTCTGCCCATGTATCAGGCGGACAACGCCATCAACCTGCCGCCTGTGCTCACCAGCGAAGGCGCGCGTGTAAATCCTGAGTGGCTCAAGCGCTTCCTCGCGAATCCCTCGCTGAGCGCCACGGACCAGGACCGCAACGGCGTGCGCAGCTATCTCAAAGTCCGCATGCCCACTTTCGTCTTGTCCGACGACGAAATTCGCAAGCTCGTCTTGTTCTTCGGCGCTTTGTCATCTCAACAGCAGCCGTTCATTCCACAGAAGCTTGCGCCTTTGACGGATCAGGAGCGCATGGTCGCTCGCGCCATCTTCACCAGCCCCGCAGCGCCTTGCTTGAAGTGCCACGCCACTGGAAACGCGGCGCATGATAAGAACGCCACAGCTCCCAATTTCCTGCTGGCCGGCGAGCGCCTCCGCGCTGCGTGGACCGAACGCTGGATCACCGAACCCGCCACCATCATCCCCGGCACCGCCATGCCTTCGGGACTTTTCGTGCGCCAGGACGGCCGCTGGGTTTTCAACGGTGCTCTCCCCGCCGCGGCTCACCAGTTCACGGGTGATGAGGCGGAACTCCTCGTGCGCTACCTGCTTCAATTGACGCCCCAGGAGCAGGCTGCAATTTCCGGCCGCACCCCGTCCGCGTCGAAATCTGCTTCTTCCGCCGCCAAAAAGTAATATCCTAGATGGGTGCGGCGTGGGATTTGAAACAGGGGCACACCTTAATAGCTCGCTTTTCGGGCCTACTGAAAAATTTAGGAGGAATAATCGAATCATGAATAGGAAATGGATTTCCTGGACTGCCGCAATCGCATTTGCGTTTGTCGTAGTCGGATGCAGCAAGAATCAGAGTCAGCCAACCGGAGAGGAACAGCCTGCCGCGGCCTCTGCGGCAAAAAAATCCGTAGACATGGCCACCGTCGGTTCCGTCAGCGGAGTCGTCAAGCTCGATGGAACTGCGCCGAAGTTCCGGCCAATCAATATGAGTGCGGACCCGTATTGCGTGAAGGCAAATCACTCGTCGGTTGTTCCGGACGAAGTGGTCACGGGCTCCGGCAACACGCTCGCCAACGTGGTTGTGTATGTCAAGAGCGGCGCAGAGGATTATTCCTTCCCCACGCCCTCCGAACCAGTCACCCTCGACCAGAAAGACTGCATGTACGTCCCCCATGTCCTCGCGTTGATGGTTGGACAGCAGCTTAAGGTCATCAACAGTGACGCTACCACGCACAACATTCACCCCACGCCTGCGGACAATCGCGCCTGGAATAAATCCCAGCCGCCCAACGCGCCGGCAATCATGGATACGTTCGCGCGTCCGGAAGTCGCCATCCCCGTCAAGTGCAACGTCCACCCGTGGATGAAGGGCTACATTGCCGTCATGGCCAATCCGTATTACGCCGTAACGGACAAAGACGGCAAGTTCGACCTGAAGAATTTGCCCCCCGGCACTTACACGGTCGAAGCCTGGCAGGAAAAGTACGGCACCCAGGACCAGACCGTAACGGTAGGAGCCAAGGAGTCGAAAACCGCCGACTTCACCTTTAAGGCAGGAAGCTAAGCCGAAACGCGCGCCCGAACTTCGAGCGCCCGGCGCAGAGTGGGTTCCGCTTCTTTGATGACAGGGGTTCCCTCAAAACGAGGCGAGCCCTTCGTCATCGTCGGCAGGTGCCCCCATCCCGTTCCTTGGAGTGCGGCGGCTAGACGCCGCTTTGCTTTGTAGTTGGGGGCGCCCCATCCTAAGCGCCCGTGAACTTAGTGTGCGAAGGGTGAGTTTTTTTCGCTTTGTCTCTGTAGGGCCCGATCGGATTTATCGGGCCGTTGTCGCCAAATGTCGGGGCCCGTCCGCAGAGAACCGTCGGCCGGGCACCCCATCCTGTTTATTGGAGTGCGGGGGTTAGACGCCGCTTTGCCTTTGTAGGGCCCGATCGGAATTATCGGGCCGCTGTCGCCAATGTCGGAGGGGGGCGGCTAGACGCCGCCTTGCTTTTGCAGTTGGCGGGCGCCCCATCCTGCAGCGCCCCGTGAACTTTGAGCGCGAAGGTTGGGGATTTTCTGCCGCCACGCCAACTGAATCGCTTTTGTAAGGGCACGGCTTTAGCCGTGCCGTAAAGCACGCTATCTATCGGGGCTTCAGCCCCTGAGGTAAGATCGCTGCTCGCCCGCAATGGAATTGCTTTTTAGGAGGGCGGGGCTTTAGCCCCGCCGTAACAGCACGCAGAAAACGGGGCTTCAGCCCCTGAGGCCATTCGTTTCGTTGAGGCCCGCAAAAGGAAATCAATCGTCTTGAGACAAGAAGGCAACCGCGCACTCCATCGTTTCGCCGTCTTCACGGCCGCCTGCACATTCCTGCTCCTCATCGCCGGAGCCCTCGTCACCAGCAACGACGCCGGCCTCGCCGTCCCCGACTGGCCGCTTTCCTACGGCTCGCTGCTCCCGCCAATGGTCGGCGGAATCATGTACGAACATGGCCATCGCATGATCGCCACCCTCGTCGGCATTCTCACAATTGTTCTCGCCGTGTGGACGTGGCGCGTGGAATCCCGCGCCTGGCTTCGCAACCTTGCATGGACAGCCCTCGGCCTCGTCGTCGCCCAGGGCGTTCTCGGCGGCATCACAGTAAAATTCCTGCTCCCGCCGCCCGTTTCCTCCGCCCACGCAACGCTCGCCGAGTTATTTTTCATCACCGTAATCAGCATCGCCGTCTTCACCAGCCGCTGGTGGTTGAGCGACCTTCCGCAACTCGACGACCCTCGCACTCCAAACCTGCGCTCGCTCACAGTCTGGACCTCGCTCCTGATTTTGCTCCAAATCGTCCTCGGCGCTGCGTTTCGCCACAACGCCTTCGGCATCATCCCGCACATCATTGGCGCCATCATCGTCACCGGCATGGTGTTTTGGACTGTCCTCGCCGTCAGCCGCCGTTTCCGCGGAGTCAAGGATTTGCGCCACGCCGCGCGTTACCTCGAAATTCTCCTGGGAATCCAACTCCTGCTCGGCGGCGCCGCTTACTGGGCAGTCATCGCCGCGCGCAGCGCGATTCAACCCACGCTCATCTACGTCGCCCTCACCGTCGCGCATGTCGCTGTCGGCGCCTTGACGTTTGCATCCAGTGTTATTCTTATGCTTGCATGTTTTCGCATTCTAAAACCCGCGCACGCCGCGCGCCTCGAGTCTCCCGCCGAGAGGATCCTTTCGTGAGGCCATCCCGATGAGCGCCACCGGCACGCCCGTCGCCTCCGTCTCGCGCTCCATGTCGCGCTTGTCGGCATACTCAATTCTCGTCAAGCCCGACGTCACTTTCCTCGTCGTCTTGACCACCATGGCCGGCTTTTACCTCGGTGCCTCCGGCCCCATCGATCCGCTGCGAATGTTCAACGCCATTTTCGGCACCACGCTCGTCGCCGCCGGCACCGCCGCGCTCAATCAATATATCGAGCGCGCCAGCGACGCAAAAATGCGCCGCACCAGCGCGCGCCCCTTGCCACTCGGAGCATTGTGCCCCATGGAAGCGTTCACGTTTGGCTGGGGTCTGGTTTTGCTCGGAGCCATGTACTTGGCCGTACTCACCAACTGGCTCGCTTGCGGTCTGGCGTTGCTCACTACCGTGCTCTACCTGGGCGTTTACACTCCGCTCAAATCGCGCACCACCTGGGCCACGGCCATCGGAGCCATCCCCGGCGCGATTCCGCCGCTCGTCGGATGGGCCGCCGCGCGCGGCTCACTCAACGAAGGCGCATGGCTTCTTTTCGCCATTCTGTTTCTCTGGCAGTTCCCCCACTTCCACGCCATCGCCTGGATGTATCGCGAGGACTACGCCCGCGCCGGCATTCGCATGCTCCCGGTCATAGACCGCGCCGGCTCCGCCACTTTCGGCCAGATAATTTTCACCGCGGCAGCTCTTGTACCCATCAGCCTGCTTCCCTCCGTGATCGGACTTGCAGGCCTGCGCTACTTTTTTGGCGCGCTGATTCTCGGCATGTTGCTGATCCAGGCTTGCCTTTGGGCTTCGCGCTCGCGCACAAACGTCCGCGCCAAATGGCTGATGCACGCCACCGTCGCCCATATTCCCTTGCTGCTCGGATTGCTCATGCTCGATAAAGTAGTGAGATAACCTTGAATCTCCAGCGCTCGAATCTCCGCTTTCTTGGAGTGCGGCGGTCTGCCCGCCGTGGCGGGCTCGACGCCGCTTTGCCTTTGTAGAGGCGGCTTTACGCCGGCAGACCTTCGCCCTGGTTTTGCGGGTGCCCCATCCTGAGCGTTTTTCGCGAAGGGTGGGGGGTTCCGTCAGCGAAACGGCCTGAATCGGTTTCGACGCCGCTTTGCTTTTGCAATTGGCGCGTGCCGGGCAGCCAAAGTTGGGGGTCAGTCGTGGCTGGGGACTCTGTAGGGCCCGATCGGATTTATCGGGCCGTTGCGGCTCAGAAAGTTGCCGCAGAAGGAAACGAAGTCACTCCGAGGAGCCGCGCGGCGAGGGATCTGCTTTTTGTTTTCTCGTCAAGGCACGGCTTCAGCCGTGCCGGAATTGTCTTTTAGGAGGGCGGGGCTTTAGCCCCGCCGTAACAGGACGCAGAAAACGGGGCTTTAGCCCCTGAAGCAAGTGCCCTCAATTCTTCGAGCGCGGCGGCTTGCCTGCTTGTCCTGACGAAGGAAGGGCCGCAGGCAGGGAATCTGCTTTGCTGTACGTCGATTCACCAAGTATATTTGTAGAGGGTAGCCCATGATCGAAGTCGCCATTTTTGCTCTCGTCATTGTCGTTCTCTCGCTTCTCGGCCTGGTCTGGGACTTCACCAGCGGCCTCATCACCTCCGGCGTGGACGGCATTCTCCTCCTGCTCGTCTGCCTCATGATGGGCGGGATATTTTCCCTCCAGCTTCTGATACTGGCCTGGCAGCGCCGCCGCGCGAGCCGCTCATCCAGCGGAGGAGCCGGAAAGTAACTGCTTCCCGCGCAAATGTTGGCAATTCCGGTTTCGTCGCTTCCTCGCCTGAATGCATGCCTCAACGCAGCCAGCGCCGTATTGCTCGTCACGGGATATTCCTTCATCCGCCGCAAAAAAATTCTCCCGCACAAGATTTGCATGCTTTCAGCCGTCGCGTGCTCTGCCGTCTTCCTCACGTCCTACATTTATTTCCATCTCAAGGCCGGAGTGATCTATTTTCAAGGCCGCGGCTGGATTCGCCCCGCATATTTCACGATTCTCACCACCCACACGATTCTCGCCGTCGCGATTCTCCCGCTCGTGCTCATCACGCTGACTTTCGCGTTGCGCTCCCGCTTCGCCAAACACAAAGCCATCGCGCGCTGGACGCTCCCGATCTGGCTCTACGTCTCCATCACCGGCGTCGTGATTTACTGGCTCCTCTTCGTCGTTTACGCCGCCGCGCCCTAGTCCTGGTTTTACGGGTGCCCCATCCTGAGCGCTTTCTGCGAAGGGTGGGGTTTTCCGGTCGGCGAGGCCGCCCGAATCAGGCTGGACGCCGCTTTGCTTTTCGTAGCCGGCCTCTCATAGCGCCTGCCTTCAACCGCTGAGGTTTTCGCTGTAATATATCTCGTCACTTCTGATCATCCGGAGAACACATCTCACTTGAACAGCGCCACACCAACGCCAACCCCAACCCCGCGCAAACCGCTCTCCACCCGTTGGACCTACATCGTCGTGGGCCTGACGCTCGCCTTCGTCCTCATGCCATTTCTCTTTTGGCGCGCCACATGGTTCGGCCGCCCGCTCACCGACGCGCAACTCGCCCAAGCCTTGCATGACACAACCGCTCCCCATGACGTCCAGCACGGCCTCTCCGCCGTAGCCGACCGCATCATTCGCAACGATCCGGGCGTAAAACAGTTTTATCCTCAGGTCATCGCTCTCACCGCAAATCCCGCGCCGGAAATTCGCACCATGACTGCATGGGTAATGGGCCAGGACAACACCGCACAACCCTTTCACGCCTCCTTGCTCCATTTGCTCAGCGACTCGAACCCCATGGTCCGCCGCAACGCCGCGCTCGCTCTCGTTCGTTTTCATGACGCCTCCGGCCACGCCGTCATCGTCGCCATGCTCAAAGCGAGCGCCGTCGCCGCGCCATATTCGGGAATTTTGAAAACTCGTCTGAAGCCCGACCAAACTCTAAATCCAGGTACGTTGCTCGCGCATATTGAGGTCCAACGGAAGAGCAGGGAAGTGCGCTCCGACATTCCGGGAACGCTGAATCACTGGCTAGTCAACGACGGCGCAAATGTCACGGCGGGCCAGCCAATCGCCGCGATTTATCCCAGTGATGACGATGTGTGGGAGTCCTTGCGCGCCCTTTATCTAATCGGAACGCCCGACGATCTCGACGCCATGGCCCCCTACGCCCGCCAGTCGGCGAACGCCACCCCGCGCATCGCCGAACAGGCCCGCCTCACCATGGAAGCCATCCGTTCCCGTTCCTCCTCGCCATCCACGTCCGACCCACACAACTGACCTAACGCGCAACAGTTTCCAGCAAACAGAGCGGTGTCATCCCGAACCCAGCGCGCCGTTTCTGCGCGATGGCGGTGAGGGACCTGCTTTTCGTTTTTGTTTAGGCTGCCGTCGGGTGAGCGCGGCCACCGAGCCTAACGTTTCTCCAGCGCTGCAATAATCGCCCGCGTAAATTCCGCCGTGGTGGCGTTCCCCCCCACGTCCCGCGTAACCGTCTTCCCTTCGCGATAAACTTTTCGCAACGCCGCGTCCACGCTCTTCGCCGCTTCCGTTTCCCCAAGATGTTCCAGCATCATAATCGCGCTCAGCAACAGCGCCGTCGGATTCGCAACTCCTTTGCCCGCAATGTCCGGAGCCGTTCCGTGCACCGCCTCGAACAGCGCAATGCCGTCTCCCATGTTTCCGCTGGGCACCACGCCCAATCCGCCCACCAGGCCCGCCGCCAGATCGCTCATGATGTCGCCATAAAGATTCGTCAGCAGCAAAATATCGAACTGCGTCGGATTCATCACAATCTGCATGCAAGCATTGTCCACAATCAACTCGCGGTATTCGACGTCCGGATATTTGTTCGCCACCTTGCGCACCGACGAAAGAAAAAGTCCGTCCGACAGCTTCATGATGTTCGCTTTATGAATCGCGTGAATTTTCTTCCGCCCGCGCGCCCTGGCGTACTCGAACGCAAACTGCGCGATTCGCGTCGAAGCCCGCTCCGTGATGATTTTCAGGCTTTCGACCACCCCGGGAACCACCGTGTGCTCGATTCCCGCGTAGAGGTCCTCCGTGTTTTCCCGCACCAACACCACATTCACGTCGGAGCGGATCGCTTTCACGCCCTCGATATTCTTCACCGGACGCAGATTCGAATAAAGGTCCAGCTCCTGCCGCAGCCCCACGTTGATGCTGCGCATCCCGCCGATAATTCCGGTCTCGAGCGGCCCTTTCAGCGCCACTTTATTGCGCCGGATCGAGTCCAGCATCCCGCTGTGGAGATAATCCGTCCCGCTGCGCTCCACGTCCGCGCGCGCCGGCATTTCCTCCCAATCCACTTCCACGTTCGCCGCGGCAATAATTTGCTGCACCGCGCGCGAAACTTCCGGCCCGATGCCGTCCCCAGGAATCAATGTAATTGTATGTTTCATGGCAGGTTAGCTATTTTAGGAGAAACCGCCGCCCGCTACAACCCTGCTTCCGCCAATTGCCGCGCGAAAGACATCACTTTCTGCACAATCTTCACCTGTCATTCTGCGGCGCATCGCAAAATTTGCTATAATGATTGTGTTCCTGGAACGTGAAGACATTCCCTGTCTGGGGGAGGAGATTTTAATGATTGCTCTTACGCCGGTTGCCGTAACGAAGGTCAAGGAGATCATCGCGCAGCAGAACCCCACGCCGACGGGTTTGCGCGTCGCCGTCGTCGGTGGCGGCTGCTCCGGTTTCAGCTATCACATGGCTTTCGAAAATCAGATCAACGAGACCAGCGACAATGTCTATGAATTCGAAGGCCTCAAGGTTCTCGTCGATCAGATGAGCGAAATGTACCTCGACGGTATTTCCATTGACTACATCGAATCCATCGAAGGCTCCGGCTTCAAATTCAATAATCCCAACGTAAAAAGCACCTGCGGCTGCGGCAGCTCCTTCAGCGTCTAACCCGCCGCGGTCATTGATTCCATTATTTGTAGGGCGGCTTTACGCCGCCCTTTCTTTTTGCGTGAGGGTCGATAAATGACGAATGAAAAGAAATGGTTTGCCGTTCGGCTTTTGTCTGAGGCTATGCATCCAGGCGAACGCATTGCGGAGCGACTCTTCGAGGACAGTATTATGCTAGTGCGATCGGCTACTCTAGAAGAAGCTCGTGAAAAAGCTGAGATATTTGGAAAGAAATCTGATACGAAATACACAAATCCCTATAAAGAGGTAGTGACATGGCGTTTTAGGGAGATACTCGATGCCAAGGAATTGCTTGACGACAACGTCGGCGATGGCATCGAAGTTTATTTCAATCACATTAGCGAAGCCGAGGCTGAGCAAGTTCGCCGAATGCTGCAGCCGTTTGAAAGTTAGACGTGTGAGTCTCGTCGCAGGGCCGGGTGCCGCACCCTTCGGTTCTAAGGGTGCGGGTTTCCTTGACGGGATTTCCTCCCCGCGCGGTTGCAAATTCTACTCTGCCCACTTCTTGCAAGCTTCGAATTTCGTTTTTCGACTTTCTGCTGTTTCCTTCGTAACGGCGGCCTTCCCGACGATTTGTGTCCGGAAGGCCGCCCGCCTTCCTCCCCGAGGCTGACGTAAGTCCTCTGCGGCCCACGTTCCCTCGGCGCGGAGCGAATCCCTCCGCGCCTTCTCCTTCTTGCTGTCATTCCGAGCGAGGATGCGACCAGCATCCGACGAAGAACCTGCTTTCCGTTTCGCCTTTTCCTTTTTGATTGTCATTCCGAGGAGCCACGCGACGAGCTTGCCTGCTGGGGCAGGGAACCTGCTTTTTGTCCTCTCTCGCCACTCGCCACTAGTCACTAGCCACTGCTTTCCGGTATTCTGATTCTTCCCAATGAAGATAGCCCTCGCCCAGTTCAATCCGACCGTCGGCGATTTCCCGGGCAACTCCGCCCGCATGCTGCAAATGGCTGCCGACGCCAAATCCGCCTCCGCCGATCTTGTCGTTTTCTCCGAACTCGGCCTCTGCGGCTATCCTCCGCAGGACCTCGTCGAACGCCCTTCCTTCGTCGAGCGCAATCTCAAGGAACTCAAGCGTCTCGCCTCCGCCATGCCCATGCCCGCAATCGTCGGCTACGTCGGCAAAGCCAAAGCTCAGGAGCACACCGGAAAATTCGCCGCAAACTGCGCCGCGCTCCTCGCCGACGGCCACATCGCCTTCGAGCAGCAAAAAATGCTTCTCCCCACCTACGATGTTTTCGACGAATCGCGTTATTTCCAGCCCGCGCGCTCGCAATCCAATTTCGATTTCGGCGGCCAACAATTGGGAATCACGATCTGCGAGGATTGCTGGAACGACAAAACTTTTTGGGCTCAGCGCATGTACGATCGCGATCCCGTCGCCGAACTCGTCCGGCAGGGAACTACCGTCCTCCTAAACATTTCCGCCTCGCCCTACAATCTCGACAAACGCGGCCTGCGCATCGACATGCTCAAGGCCCTCGCCCGCCACCATAAAGTCCCCGTCGTCTACGTCAATCAGGTCGGCGGAAACGACAGCCTTGTCTTCGACGGTTCCAGCGTCGCCTTCAACGCCGACGGTAAACTGGCCGCCATGGCGTCATCCTTTCGCGAAGATTTGGTCTTCTTCGACGTCGCCGCGGGCACGGGCGACATTCGCTCCCAGCCGCGCAACGAACTCGACGCCGCTTACAACGCGCTCGTCTGCGGCACGCGCGACTACGTTTGCAAATGCGGTTTCCGCGATGTCGTCGTCGGTCTGAGCGGCGGCATCGACTCCGCTCTCGTCGCCGCCATTGCCGTAGACGCGCTTGGCCCGCAAAACGTTCTCGGAGTCAGCATGCCGGGCCCGTATTCCTCGCAGGGCAGTTTGTCCGACGCGAAAAAGCTCGCCGAAAATCTCGGCATCCCGTATCAAGTCCTGCCCATCCACGCAATCGTTGACAGCTATCGCACCGCGCTCGCCGGAGTTTTTGCGGGCAAAGAAGACGGCGTCGCAGAAGAAAATCTTCAGGCGCGCGCGCGCGGAAATCTGCTGATGGCGTTGTCGAATAAATTCGGCTCCATGGTTCTGAGCACCGCGAACAAATCCGAAATGGCCGTCGGCTATTCCACGCTCTACGGAGACATGGCTGGAGGCCTCGCCGTAATTTCCGACGTGCCCAAAGTGATGGTCTACGAACTGGCGCGCCTCGTGAATCGCGAAAGGGAAGTGATCCCCGAAGCGACGCTCTCAAAACCTCCCTCCGCCGAGCTTCGCCCCAACCAGTCGGATCAGGATTCGCTTCCGCCTTACGACGTACTCGACCGCATCCTCAAAGCCTATGTCGAAGACTTGCGCACGCCGCAGGAAATTTCCGATCACTTTGGCTTTCCCGCTCAGTTGGTTCGCGAAGTCGCCCTCCTAGTCGACCGCAGCGAATACAAACGCAAGCAAGCCCCCCCAGGCTTAAAGATCACCTCAAAGGCCTTCAGCGTAGGCCGCCGCTTCCCCCTGGCCAACAAATTCGTCCCCTAAGCTCACACCAATGCTCGACCTACGAATGGAGGACACCATGGAACACGACCTGCAACACACAGTCGCGCTTCTCGCCCGCACTCCCGCGGCGCTGAACGTGCTTCTGCGCGATCTGCCGGACCAATGGACGCTCTCAAACGAAGGGGAAGGCACTTGGAACGCTTTCGACGTTGTCGGCCATCTCATTCACGGTGAGCGGACGGACTGGATGCCCCGCGCGAAAATGATTCTCGAATTCGGCGAGACGCGCACCTTTGCGCCCTTCGATCGCCTCGCACAGCAGCGCGAAAGCACGGGCAAATCCCTGCCGCAATTGCTTGATGAATTCTCGGGCTTGCGCGAGGAAAATCTTCGCCAGCTGCGCGCTCTGAATTTGCAGCCGCGGGACCTTAATCGCCGCGGGCGACATCCTTCGCTCGGCACAGTCACGCTTTCGCAGCTGCTCGCCGCGTGGGCCGTTCACGATTTGACCCATGTGCATCAAATCTCTCGCGTCTTCGCGCACCAATATCGCGATGCGGTCGGCCCGTGGAGCGCCTATCTCGGCGTCCTCCACTGTGCCGGACACAGCTCCTGAAGCCCCGCGCTTCTGTGTCCCCGTGTAGCGCAGACCGCCCATCCTCTACGCCATTTGGATTGCGGCGGCCTGCCCGCCGTGGCGGGCAGGCAGGGCTCGACGCGCTTTGCCTTTGCGCTCTGGTAGCGGAGAGTCTCGCCTTCGGAGGCTCTGCGGCTTTTCGCCGCCGGGTGCCCCATCCATCGACAGCCTCGCTCCCATTTGGTTGCGAGACCCGGTAGGTCTGCAGCGTTTTGAGATTCAA
>DASZCH010000083.1:0-25894 GCA_035943235.1 Candidatus Acidiferrales bacterium | reverse complement strand
CATGATGCGCCCGTTCCCTGCCGAGGCGGTGAAGGAGATTCTGGGACGAGCAGAGCGCGTGGTTTGTCTTGACGGGAATTATTCGGGTCAACTGGCGCAATTGATTCGCGCGGAGACGGGAATTTGCGTGCAGCATCATGTGGTGAAATATGACGGGCGGCCGTTTTCGGAGGAAGAAATTATCGTGGCGCTCGAGGCGGCGAAGGCGGGAGCGACAGAACGGCTGGTGATTTCGCAGGGGAAAATAGTTGTTCCGGGCGATGGCAATCACGAATTCGATGAGATGCTGGAGCTGCGTGAGGCGCATCCGAAGATGCTGGCGCCGATGGTGCCGCTGCCGCCTGGGTATAACCGCTGATAGCGGCGGAAGTAGAATGCTTTTTTTGTTGGAGCTGGAGAAACGGCCGAAAATCCCCACCCTTCGCAGAGATCGTCCTGGATGGGGCAGTCGCAAAAGCAAATACTGTTCTAATTGGCGGCTCGGAGAGATTCAAGAATGAGCTCAACGACGACGGAACTGAAGACGTTACAAGCGCAGGATTTTAAGTCGGACATTCACAACGACTGGTGTCCAGGCTGTGGAGATTTCGGAGTTGTCGCTGCGGTGCAAATGGCGCTGGCCAAACTGCAAGTGCCGCCGCACCGGGCAGCGATAATCAGCGGAATCGGCTGCGCCGGCAAGACCGCGCATTACATGCAGGCGTATTCGTTCCACACACTGCACGGACGCGTGATGCCTTCAGTAACGGCGATGAAGCTGGCGAATCACGACTTGACCGTGATTGGCGTGGGCGGTGATGGCGACGCTTACGGAATTGGCGCCGGGCATTTTGTCGCGGGCGGACGGCGGAATTTGAACATCACGTATGTGGTCATGAACAACGACGTGTACGCGCTGACGAAGGGACAAGCCTCTCCAACGATTGCGAAAGGGCAAAAGACGAAGTCGATGTCCGAGCCGTCGATCATGGACGCGATTAATCCGGTGCTGCTGGCGCTGGCGTGCGGATACACGTTTGTGGCAAGGGGATACGCGCTGGACACGAAATATTTGGCGGAGATCATTGCGCAGGCAATTCAGCATCGCGGCAGCGCGCTGGTGGACGTGCTGCAGACGTGTCCAACGTACAACGACCTCCACACGAAGGGATTTTACGCAGGGCAGGTGGAGGGTCAGCCGCGTCTCTATCGCCTCGATCAGACAGGCTACGATCCAATCGTGCACAATGTGGATGATCCAGTAGAAATTGCGCAGAAAAAAGCCCAGGCGTTGCTGAAAACGCAGGAGCCGGGCGGACGCATTCCTCTTGGCGTCTATTACAAGCTCGATACGGCGACTTACGAGGATCATCTCAAAGCAAAAATCCCCGGACTACAGGAGAAACCTCTGGCAGAGCTGGATTTGTACCACCGCAACATCACGCCGAACCTCAAAGAATTAATGTAGGGGCGGCGCTTCCGATAAAAGAAATTCTGCGCGATTTTAATGCGCCGGCGGGCGGTTCTGATTGCCTGCGCCATGTGTAGATTTGCATAGCGGACAATAGGTCGGCGGCTCCGTGTTGTCCACGCGATGCGCAACGGGCTTCAGCGTCCGCAAATACGCGAAGATGGACGCGAGATCCGTATCCGTCATGCCACGAAAACCTGTCCAGGGCATAATCTGATTCAGCTTCCTCGCTTTGACGTAGCCCGTGCGCATGACCTGAACGAATAGCGCCTCGTCGTAATAGGGAATTCCCGAAGGATCCGGCGTGATATTCGCGCTGGCCACGCGGCCCCAGGGTCCCTCCAGAACCAAACCTCCCGCAAAATCGAGTCCAGGGAGAGGCATGCCATGTGCGTCCTGCGGTGTATGGCAATCCGAGCACCCGGCCAGATTCACGAGATATGCGCCGCGTTTCACGGGCGTCGAAATGTCGGGTGCCGGAACAGGCACCGTCACAGGCTGCGGAACGCTCCGAATCAAATACTTCACGGGGAAAATGATTTGCGTTTTTGGCAGGGCATTGTGAATGGGCCTGAGCGAGCGCAGAAAAACGATCACAGATGCGAGATCTTCATCTGACATGCGTTGGTAATGCTGAAAAGGCATGATCGGGAAGAGCGCGCGGCCGTCATGGCCGATGCCTTCGCGAATTGCACGCGCTAGCTGATCGTCGGACCAGGAGCTAGATCCAGTCTCGTGATCGGGGGTCAAATTCGGCGCGACGACCACGCCCGGCAAGCCTTGCAGGGGGAAGATTTCGCCCGCTCCTTCCATGCCTACCAGAATGGGCGCATCATGCTGCCTCCAGTCATGCGGTGAATGGCAATACATGCAGCCTGCAACATCCTCGGCGATGTAGCGCCCGCGCGCCAGGCGCTCGGGCGTGGCGGCGAAAGTCCGATTCGTCAGCGAGCGGGCGCGCGGGCCAATAAAAGGCCGCCAGCCAATCGTGAATGTAATCGCGGCAGTCACCAAAAGCAGCAGGGCGGGAATCGCGTAACCCAAAATCCTTGCAAGTTTCCGCAAGATTGCTCCAGTTTCCAGTAAGAAAGCGATGGTCGGCACACGTTACACGAGAGTAGCTGAGGTGCGCAAGCCGAAGCGAAAAGGGAACACGTTCGTCGAACACAAGAAACGACTGGCGATTGTCGAATGGAAAAGATGGAGAGATTTAATTGACGCCCTACTCGGGACCGAGGGGCAAAAAATACTGGGTGCCTTTTACTGGCTGGCGAAGACGGCGTAGCAGTTCCTGCAAATCCTGATTGCGCTCGACGAAGTCGATATCCGAAGTATCCACGACAAGCAAATTCGAGCCAGAATAGCGGAAGAAAAAGTGCTCGTATGCTTGGGCGACCGTCTCCAGATATTCCGGAGAAATATTCGATTCGCTGCGCGCGGCTTTTTTTGAAATGCGCTGACGCAACACTTCGGGCTTGGCCTGCAGATAAATCACTAGATCGGGAGTGGCGACAGACGCGGCCAGCATTTCGTAATACCTCTCGTAAATCTTCAGCTCTTCGTTTTCCAGGTTGATGTACGCAAAAATTTTATCTTTCTCGAAGAGGAAATCGCTGACGATAGGAGCCGGCTTCTGCTCGCGGTCGATTTCCATGAGCCGCTGGTGGCGCTCCATCAGGAAATACATTTGCGCGCGAAAAGCGGCTCCGGGTTGCTCCTCATAAAATTGACCCAGGAACGGATTGTCCTCGCAATCGAAAACGCGCCGGGCATGCAAACGTTCGGCGAGTATTTTCGCCAGCGTAGATTTGCCAACGCGGATGGGTCCTTCAATCACAAAGTAACGGGGAGGCTTGAATTTTGGTTCGGGCATGGGGCGGCATTATAACAAACGACGTGAACCCTGCCAGGCTTGCTTTGTTTCCCGGGACGGGCGGAACCCACGGCCGCACCCCACGGTACCCGGAGCCAGCTTGGCGATTCGCATCTCGCATCGCAGATTTATGGTCGACCACCGCGTTTGGTATTGATTCCACAGTATTTAGGACTAGATTTGGAGCTATACTTTAGGCCGGTTTTAGGCTATAATGTGGCCATGGCTATTAACGTGCTACGTATTCCGAGCCTCACATATGACCGCGTCCACGAGTACCGCGTGGGCCCCGGCGGCGCGATAGAACATCGCTGGACCCTGCAGGAAGGCGGTCAGCGCAGTGACGGTACCAGCGAATGGGTCGTTGCCACGAACGATTTCATCCGTACGGCCGTGTGTCATGCGCAGTCGCACGTAAGGGATTGGTTCCAGGCTCGCGGGATTTCCTGCGAACGGATTTCCGCGCTTATCGAAGAAGAGCGTCGGACGAAAAAGCCGACTCGCGGCAAAACGGCGCCAGTCTTGGTCGGATCGGGTCGCAAGAAGTAAACCCCTAAGGTTTTTCAGGCAATAAAGCTGGCTTCTATGCTCGTCCTTAGTTTAGGTCAACTGTTGCGTCCGGCGCTGCTCGCTTGAAACTCGCTTGTTCCTACCAACTTCGCGCAACGGTACCGATGATATGCGCGAGGGAATCCAAATCGCGCAGGTCAATCACTTCGCCCGGCGAGTGCGAATAACGAAGCGGCCAGCCGAGCGCGATATCAATCGAGCCGTAACGCAGAAACGCCGAGCCGTCGTTCCCTCCACCCGTGATCCCGTATTGCACGGGAATGCGATTCGCGTGCGCCAGAGCGACGACTTTTTCTTCGAGCTTGCGCGGGACTACGTTCGAATTGTCGATGGCGCGCACGACGAATCCTTCGCCAAGCTTCGCATCGCCGAAGCGTTTCGACTCTAGCGGCGAATCCGAACTGACGAAAGTATCCACGGCGAAAACGTACTCCGGTTCGTTGCCTTCGGTGGCAAGGCGGGCCGCGAGCTTCCCCGCTCCGACGAGCCCCAGTTCTTCGCCGGTGGACCACACGAACGTCACGTCCCGATCTTTTAAATTTGGCCCTAGGGCCCACACAGCAGAAATCAATGCGGTGTCACCCATGCGGTCGTCGAAGCTGCGCGCATTCGCGCGCGTTCCGGCGAGCCTGCGATACTTCTTGGGAATCGTAATGAAATCACCCACAGCAACGCCCATTTTCGCCACTTCGTCCGGCGAGCGCGCCCCCACGTCGACGTGCGCGAGGAGTGCACGCCCTCTGGGCCATTTGAATCCGGCCTCGTCCCATCCCTGGGGCAATTCCATGATGCCGGGCACGGATGCGCCGCCCTTCGTATGCACCAGGGCCGCATGCCCCAAAAAGAAATCGGAAATTCCGCCACCGCCGCTCACAGCGAGCGTGCCGTTGGGCATCACTTCTTCGACGATGTAGCCGATTTCGTCCATGTGCGCGACGACCATGATTTTTGGCGCGTGTGCCATCGGCGGCACAGTTCCCATGTGAAGAATTAAATTGCCCGCATCGTCGGTTTCAGGCTTGGCCCATTTCGGAAGGAGTTGCTTCACAGCATCGCGTACAAGGCCTTCGTGGCCGCTTACACCGTAGGTTTCGACGAGGCGCGAAAGGATTTGCTCGTTTGTGGGTGGAGTGTTGAGCGCATCCCGATCACCGCGCGATTCGACGGCTGCGTTGTCGGCGGACTCCGTGATTGATCCCTGCAAATAGGCCTGCAATAGGTCCGTCAAATCGTTGAGGTCCTTGACGCTGATCATTTCCGCGGGCGTATCCGGCCACGCTGTCGCAATCGCAAGATGCGCCGAGCGCTCGGGCATCTTCGGATTGGCCAGGTAACTGCGGGGCATTAGCGCCGCCGAATAATCCTGGGCAAACGGGATTTTATTTTCCTCCGCCAGTTTTTTGAGGTCCGCGCCGAGGCCGGACAATTTCGCATTCGCATCCTGCCCGGCGGCAAGCACGCCGCTGCCCATGTCGCGGCGCGGCCCACGATGCAAGGTTGGCTCCGTGGGAATCGGCGGGCTGGCCGTCAGCCGCCCAACATAAATCAACTCATCTGGCATTATGGAATCGAGTACGCGTTCGAGGCCGCGCGCGCCAGCCCATTGCTGCGCAACGAACGCGACGACAAGCGTGCCATGCAATTTCGAGGCATCCAAGCGGCGCAGCAAATCCACAAGCGCCACGTCGCCAAACCGGTCGCCAACGGCGGGCGACGCGTAAAAATTCTGGCCGAGCTTATATAACGTCCGATCGATGGCAACCGGGCTCAATAGGTCGGCGCCCACTCGCTTCGCTTGCGCCGCTGATGTCGCGCCAACGTCCACCCACATGTTTGCAATGTCGGCGGGGTCGGGCGGATGTGGGCGCCCCGGGAGCAAATGCACGGAAAGTCCGGCAACGACGCCATTAATCCATTTTCCCGAGGCTATCTGAATTCCAACCGGTTGCGCGGAATAAAGTTCATTGAACATCGGCAGCTCGCCAAATTGAGGCAGTCGCTGAAGCTGAATGTAACCGTCATCGGTGATGTTGCTGACGACGTATCCGGGCTCGTCCATCGGTGCCACGAGCAAGCGCTTTGGGCCGCCGCTGCCGAGGGTCACAATCACGTCGCCCAAATTGTCGGTTTTTGGCGAGAGTGCTTTCAGGCGCGTGCGAATCTTGGCCGCAAGAGCCGCTTCGTAACCTGGAATCGCGGGTGTCTCGACGAATTCTTTCATGTCCTGAGCGATTGAGCAGGGTACCATGCTGTTCTGGGCGGAATCGTTCGCGGGTTGCGCGCCCGCTTGCGCAAATACGAGCGATGTGGCGGCGACAAAAACGCAAACGCGAACGCAAACTATCAGATATGTACGCCTCATCATGACGGAACCTTCTCTCTTAGTTTTTGTACTTCGTTTTTACAGGCTAACAAGACAGTTCGCCGGGACGCGCGCGAGCGAAGCGGCGAATGTAACGCACACGCGTCCGCGCCGCAAGTTTTTCGGCTCTGTCGTCCGGTAACTTTCGACGTACAATTCGCAAGCAGGAGGGTGTCTTGCGAAGGATTTTTGCACCGTTCACGCTTGCGGTCATTTTGTTTGTGGCGGGAGTGCCAATCGCGTCGCGTACACGTGCGCAGACGCAGCAAGGCGCCGTGTCCAATTCGCGGCCCCGAGCACGCGATTTGGGCGTACGCCCTGGCATTTACGATCCTGGTCAACTCAATGCGATCACCGACGTTTCCGGCGTGCTCGTGGGCCAGGCGACGATCATTCAGGGCGACGACGTGCGCACCGGGGTCACGGCAATTTTCCCGCACGCGGGGAACATGTTTCAGGACAAGGTGGCCGGCGCCGTTTACGTGTATAACGCGTTCGGGAAACTGGTCGGTTCGACGCAGGTCAATGAACTGGGCGAGATTGAAACGCCGATTCTTTTAACCAATACGCTGAGCGTGTGGGATGCCGCTGCTGCGCTCACCGACTGGATGCTCGCGCTTCCCGGAAACGAAAACGTGCGCTCGATCAATCCCGTGGTGGGAGAAACAAATGACGGCTGGCTCAATGACATTCGCGGGCGCCACGTAAAGGCCGAAGATGTTCGCCGCGCGCTCGAATCCGCGCACAATGGTCCGGTCGAGGAAGGCACCGTAGGGGCGGGCACGGGGACCGTGGCGTTCGGGTGGAAGGGCGGCATCGGCACCAGCTCGCGTCATCTTCCGGTGGAGGCAGGCGGTTACACCGTCGGAGTGCTGGTGCAGACGAATTTCGGCGGGAATCTTACAATCGCCGGCGTGCCTGTTTACCGTGAGCTCCAGCCGCCGAAACCTGCATCCGCCGGACGCGAAGAAAAGCGCAATCTCGCCGATGGTTCGTGCATGATCGTGATTGCCACCGATGCGCCTCTCGATGCGCGACAATTGCGACGGCTTGCAAAACGCGCGGTTTTTGGGCTGGCGCGCGCCGGCTCTTCGGGCAGCAATGGAAGCGGGGATTTTGTGATTGCGTTCTCGACGACGAATCGAATCGCAGCGGCGGCAAGAATCCTGCCGCCGGTGCAATTGCTCTCCGAGGAATCTTTGTCGCCGCTCTTTGAGGCTGCGGTCGAAGCCACGGAGGAAGCCATTGATAATTCGATGCTGCGCGCAACGACAGTGCGTGGGCGCGACGGCCACATCATCGAGGCATTGCCGATCGAGCGCCTAACGGAAATTCTGGCCGGCCGCGGCATTCATCCGTGATATTTTGCCATGAGCGACACCTGCGCGACGGGACCTATTCCGCGCGGCAGAGTTCGGTGGTGAGCGTTTCGCGATGACTGAGTGCCAAGCGATCCATTTTTGTCAGGCTGAACAAATACGCCGCCGCGGCAACAGCCGCGAACGCGAGAAATATCGGCGTTGCCAGGGCCACGCGGTCAAAGTATTTCGTTAGCAGGAAGACACCGGCGCCCAGCCCGATCAGGATCCCCTCCGTGATCATGCCTATCAGCATTGTTATGCCGGACAGTTTCTTTTTCCTGAAGGCGTGGAAGTCGAGCCTGCGCGGATAGCAGACTGACAAAATATTCCCGATAGCGAAATTGGCAAGGGTGGCATACAAGAGTCCCGCGAGTGTAGCCGTGACGATCGTTAGCGGCGGCGGTGAAAAGATCCAGGCGACTACGGCCCAAACTGCGAGCGCCTCAATCACGGCCGCCACGCCTTGAAATAAATTTTTTCCGGCCATCACGTCGCGGAAACGCACTGGCGCGAAGAGCAAGAACTGCACGCCAGTCCCCTCAAACGCGAAGCTATTGAAAATCATGTTCATCTGGATGAGAAAGGTGTAGGCAACGGCAATTGGGAATGCCATATCCGGCGCATGACTGAAAAAATTGCCATTTCTTCCTTGCTGACGGAATGTAATCCCCAAGAAAATTACAAGGACTATGGGAATCACGAAATTCAATAGCATCGGCCCGCTGCGGAAAGCGTAGCGAACTTCTTTTTCGAAGACTGCGCCTGAGGCTCCCGAAATCCACGGGATCTCCCGGGACGAACCGGCTGCTGTTCCCCCGGTGCGTTGTGTTCTCGCCGGAAGGGCAGGCGCCCTCGCTTCGCTTAAGTTTTCGCCGCGGTACTGGGCCACGAGCCTTGTTCGCAGCAATAGGAAAAATGCCGCGCCGTACAGAGCCAAAAAAATAAACCACGGCGCAGCGAGAACAAAGTTGCCTCCGAGCGCATCCGCCAGCGATTGGCCCGCGACTCCCGGCGGAAGGACGCGCGCCACGGGCAGCAGCGTGACAATCCAACTGGCTTGGAGTTTTGTGTGATGGTGCTGCAGGTGGTTGATTGTGGGGCCGATGAACTGGAACGACAGCATTGCCAGGATGAAAATGAATCCGAGAACTTCGCGCGTCCGGCGGCGCGCCAACCACTTTTCGGTCCAAAGCAGGATCATTCGTCCGAGCACCAGATTCATCGCCGCAAAGACAAACAGGACGAGCAATCCCCAGCCCAACATTCCGGGCTTTGCGATTCCGAGCCCTATCCACATGCAGAAAAGCCAGAAGAGTGACGCAACAGCTCCAGGGTCGAAAAGCCCATAGATCAAACTCAGGATTACGAAGCTGCTCATCCGTAGAGGAAAGCGCAGGAGATTCGAAAAATCGAATTGGGCGCCGACAGATGCGGCGGTTAGTGGATACAACTGCCAGAAAAGAAAAACAATCCACAGTAAGCCTGCGAGCCATTGCCAATTGTTTCTGGCGACGAGGAAATAGGTTCCGACGCCGAGTAACACACCGCCGCCAAAGACAAGGCCGGTCATCATCAGCGCGACCAGAACGGTGGATACGGCTTCGAGGCGGCCCTTCAGAGTGCGGAGAGAATTGCTAAAGAGCTGCCAGCGCAGACGAGCAACCAGCGCAATTTGTTCGCGGGTTCCTGGAATTGCGTTTATCCCAGCCAAGTCAATTCCTGCTCAGTCTGCCGGCTGCCACCGACGATATCGAGGAAAATTTGTTCAAGCGTGAGCTTGCCGTCAGGAGAGGCTCCGGAGGCAGCGACTCGCTGGCGCGCTTCGATGCCCGCGCGCAATTCTTCCAGCGAGCCCTGAGCAACAAGCTTGCCCTTGGAAATGATGGCGACGTGGCTGCAGAGCCGTTCGACAATTTCGAGCACGTGCGAGGTGAGAAATATGGTTGCGCCGCGTGCAATCATCCGCTGCAACATCGACTTCAGGGTACCGGCGGCGATTGCGTCCACTCCTTCAAACGGCTCGTCGAGAAATAAAATCTTCGGCCCATGGATTACCGCCGCGGCCATCGCCAATTTTTTCTGCATGCCGTGAGAATAGTCGGTGATCAACGATTTGGGCCGGTCGGCGAGCTGCATGAATTCGAGGAGTTCCTTAGTGCGTTGCGCTGCTGTCTGGCGATCGAGACCGTACATGCGTCCCGCGAAATTCAGGTACTCCGCACCCGTCAGCCGGCCAAAAAGCGCGAGACCCTCGGGCACCACTCCGATTTGGCGTTTCACGTCAACGGGATCATCGGCGAGGTCGACATTCAAGATGCGCATCGTGCCCGCCGACGGTGCCAGCAAACCGGTCAGCATTTTAATCATCGTCGATTTCCCGGCGCCGTTTGGCCCGAGGAATCCGAAGAATTGGCCGGCGTCAACGCGCAGATTCACCTGGTCCACGGCGACCAGACTGCCGAAGCGCCGCGTCAACCCTTCCGTCACGATTGCGGGTTCAGTTGACATGGGACACGAATCTAACACAAGGGCGCAGCAGGACGAAGCAGGCCGACAATGAGTCTATCGAGTGTTCAAGGGAGCAGCGGCGGTCAATTGCGGAAAAAGCGCGAGCACCGCGGGTAGAATCACGCGGAAGGTGCATCCACCTTCAGCGCGATTGAAGCCGAAAATTTGCCCTCCATGTTCCTGGACAATACCGTAACAAATGCTTAAGCCGAGGCCGGTACCCTTTCCCACGGGCTTTGTGGTGTAGAAAGGATCAAAAACCCGCTCCGGTTCGCGCAATCCGGGGCCCGAATCGGAGAAATCGAGCACCACGCTGCCGCGGTCAGTGCGCATACGCACCACCAGCACGCCGCCGCCGACGGTCTCCATCGCGTCAACGGCATTGTTAATCAAGTTGTAGAAAACTTGCAGCAGTTGATTCGGGTCGCCGCGCACGGCCGGAAGGACTGTTGGGTTGTCCACGTCAATACGGACTTTTTTATCGCGCAAGTCGAGCTGGCGAAGTTCGATGGCGCTGGTGAGGACAGATTTCAAATCGAGCAACTGCTTTTCCGTGGGCACCTGGCGCGCAAAACTCAGCAAATTCGTCACCAGCACCTTGGTCCGGCGTGCCTGTTCGCGGATTTTGTCACCGAGGGTGCGCGAGCGTTCGCTGGCCGTAGCGTCCGTCTGAATCAACTCCGCATAGCCAAGAATTGCCGTAAGCGGGTTATTGATCTCATGCGCCGCGCCGGCTGCCAATTGGCCGAGCGAGGCAAGTTTCTCCGCTTGGACGAACTGCATTTGCAATCGCTTCAAGTGTTCCAGCGATTCCTGAAGACCCTTCATCAGAGTCAATCGTTCGCGGTCCACCAAATGTTGACGCAAAAAAACAAGACTTGCACCCACGATGATCGTGATGAGGGTCAGCACCAGCCGAAAATGCCTGACCGGTGCGGGAGCTTGACTAAAAAAGGCGCTCCACAGCGCCATCACCGGCATCGACAGAATGCAGAGGATGGCGAACTGGGCGGGCCATTGCGATTCGCGCCGCGTTGAATCTTCCGCCACCTCCGGCGCGGGCGAAATACGATGCGCGACGATACCGGCTGTCCCAAACCATACAAACGCGGCAATAATCGGCAGCGTTTCCAGTCCGCCGAAATCGATCTTGCCTTGCAGGGCTAGGGTCACGACCACCACGATCCCGACGATATAAGTGGCAGCCGCGCCAAACAGGTTCGCGTAGATCTTGCGCCAGCCTCGTTTCGCGCGAATCGCCAAAATGCCCGTGCCAGCGAGAAATACCAAATTGGCGAGCGCGTAGACTTGCAGGTCGCGGATGCGATCCAGGTTTGTGTGTGCTGGGTTTTGCGTCCATGCAACAGCCATAAATAAATACAGAAACGTCCACCACACAGCGAGCAGCAGCAGGTCCAGGTATCCGTAGCGCAGAGTTTCGCGCATCTTTCGGGCGTGGGGCAGCAAAGCCAGGGCAGCCATTAACGGGACCGTGTGCAGGAAAAAAATGATGTCCACCAGAGAAAGGCTCTGCGATGTGGTGTGCAACACCAGTCCCTGATAGGTGGCAA
This sequence comes from Candidatus Acidiferrales bacterium, assembly GCA_035943235.1. Lineage (GTDB taxonomy): Bacteria > Acidobacteriota > Terriglobia > Acidiferrales > UBA7541 > DAHUXN01. The sequence goes on along the minus strand of DASZCH010000083.1, from coordinate 14,199 downwards.
TCAGGCGGCCCGCTAGCCACAGGGTGCAGCCGAAGGCCAGCAGCATCCAGAAATTGTTTTGCCGCCGGTAAGCCGAAGAAGCGTTCCACAACAGACAAGCGTTGGCGAAAAGGGGGACGATGCAAAGGACAATGTCACCGAAGGCCTTGCGGGCGTCGCCCGGCGGCGTGGCCAGGGAAACAGCAGCGAAACCGCCGACGAACACGACCCAAGCAGCAATGATCACCCAAGTGGATTTCGCCAGTTTCATGCCTACCTTGGAAAGGGAGTCTACCTCAGAGTAGCACGGCGTAGGGCGACAGAGTTGTCATAGAACCCTATGAATTAACAGGGTTTTTATCAAAGAGGCGGATAGTGCTGGTACTACACCGTTTAAGGCCAGTGTTACGACCTCAGCGCGATTTGCGAGACAGCGCTTCGCGGCCGGAAAACTTGGCATCGGCGCCTAGTTGTTCTTCGATGCGGAGGAGCTGGTTGTACTTTGCGATGCGGTCGGTGCGGGAAGCCGAGCCGGTTTTGATTTGTCCCGTACCCATAGCGACGACGAAATCGGCGATGAAGGTGTCCTCGGTCTCGCCGGAACGGTGCGAGATGATGGAGGCGTAGCCGGCCTTGCGCGCCATTTTGATGGCGTCGATGGTTTCCGTGACGGTACCGATTTGATTCAGCTTGATGAGAATGGCATTCGCGATTCTCTCCTCGATGCCGCGTGCGAAAATTTGCGGATTGGTGACGAAAATGTCGTCGCCGACCAGCTGGAGTCTGCCGCCGAGCGTCTTCGTCAACAGTTGCCATCCTTCCCAATCCTGTTCCGCCATGCCGTCTTCGAGAGACACGATGGGGTACTGGCGCACCCAGTTGGCCCAGAATTCGACCATCTGTTCGGAGGTGCGCTGCGACTTATCCGATTTCTTGAAGATATATTTCTTAGTGGCCTGATCGTAAAACTCACTCGCGGCGGGATCGAGCGCGATGGCGATTTGCTCGCCCGGTTTATAGCCGGCAGCAGTGATGGCTTCGAGAACACGCTCCAGCGCCTCTTCGTTGGATTTCAGATTGGGCGCGAAGCCACCTTCGTCGCCGACGGCGGTCGAATAGCCGTTCTTCTTCAGCACGGATTTCAAATGGTGAAAGACTTCGACGCCCCAGCGCAGCGCTTCGCGAAAATTCGGCGCGCCAATGGGCATAACCATGAATTCCTGCGGATCAACGGAATTGTCGGCATGGGCGCCGCCATTGAGAATATTCATCATGGGAACGGGAAGCGTGTTGGCGGAACTGACGCTCGAGAAATGCGCGAGATATTTGTACAGAGGCAGACCGCTTTCGTTTGCGGCGGCGCGCGCGGCGGCCATTGAAACGGCGAGAATCGCGTTCGCGCCGAGTTTCGACTTGTTCGGCGTGCCGTCGGCGTCGAGCAACTTGCGGTCAAGCGCCTTCTGGTCGCAGGGGTCCATGCCGGTGACGGCCTTCGCAAGGGGGCCGTTGATGTTTTCGGAGGCTTTGCGCGTGCCTTTGCCGAGGTAGCGCGATTTGTCCCCGTCGCGCAATTCAATGGCTTCGTGCTCGCCCGTCGACGCGCCCGAAGGAACGGCCGCGCGCCCGCGCTGATTGCTCGCGAGAATCACGTCGGCCTCGACAGTGGGATTGCCGCGTGAATCCAGGATTTCGCGGCCGATGACGTGAGCGATTTTGGCAGCATTGCGCATGAGTGCGTTCCTCCGGGTCCAATTGACCTACAAAATGCGCTCTCGCGTTACACCTTGCGCTCCAGAATCAGCGTCGGAGTCAAATCCACGGGAATCATAACGCCCGCCGCGGCCGCAGCGAAGCGCGATTCGAGGTCGTGCCAGTAAGTCTCGGCGTTGGCCAGCGTGTGGGCGTAAGCGCTGCCGTAGGACGTGGAGCGCCAGAAGCCAGTGTAATCAGCCGGAGTCATGGGAACAATATTTGGGAATTTCGTTTCCTCGATAAAGCGGAAGCCGCGCGCGGTTCGAACCTGCTCCTCCCAAATTAAGTCTCGTTTCAGGCGCGGATCACGATGGGGTCGCCAAGCGCCGCGAAGCTCCGCGAGAACAATTGCGTCGACAGCAGGTGTGGTTTTCGGGAGCGGACGATCGAAGACGGCGAGTGCGCCGCCGGAACATAACCAAGAATAAATGTTGGCAAAGACGCGCTCGGCTTCCATCCAATGCAGCGCGTTGGCGATGGTGACGAGGCCAACACTCTCTGGTAATTGCTCGCACTGTTCCGCAGTCACGTTGCGAATTACGGCTCGCGGAAAATACTCCCTCATTTTATCGGTCATTTGAAGATCCGGCTCGACGGCGATTACTTCATCGAAATATTGAAGCAGCACTCCCGTAACTTTGCCGGTGCCCGCGCCTAAATCCATGGCGCGTTCCCGGTGGGCTGACGGTACGGCGGCAAGGATGCGCTCGAAAAGCTCCGGCGGATAATTCGGACGGTAGCGCTCGAATTCAGCGGCGGCATGGCCGAAGCGGGGCTGAAATGTTGAGGGCACGGGGAAAACTACTCGGGTTCCTCGAGCATGGATTCTTCGCGGACGACAACGACGACGCCGCTGTCGCTGATGTGGTAACGCTTGCGATCTTCATCCATGTTGTATCCGATCTCGGTGCGCTCCGGCAGCATGACGTGACGGTCGATGATGGCGCGGCGAATGCGCGAGTGGCGGCCGACGTTCACGTGATTGTAGATAATGGAATCCTCGATCTCGCAATAGCTATTGACGCGTACGTCGTAGCCGATGACGGAATGTGCGACGCGGCCTCCGGAAATGATGGAGCCAGCGGCGACGATGGAATCGAGGGCCGTTCCGGTGCGTCCGGGATCGGCGAAGACGAATTTCACGGGAGGATATTGCTGTTCCCAGGTTTTGAGCGGCCAGCTCTTGTCGTAGAGGTTGAAAACCGGCGAGACATTGGTGAGATCCATGTTGGCTTCGTAATAGGCGTCGATAGTTCCCGCATCGCGCCAGTAGAGGTTTTCCTTCTTGTTTTCGTCGTAGAAATTGTACGCGAAGACGCGAAACTTTCCGATGATCTTGGGGAGGATGTCGTGACCAAAGTCGTGCGTGGAGTTCGGATCCTCGGCGTCCGCCATCAACGCGGGCAGCAGAAATTGCGTATTAAAAATGTAGATGCCCATCGAGGCATCGCATTTTCCAGGATGGCGCGGCGAAAGTTTCGGCGCGGCGGGTTTTTCCTGGAAACCGAGAATGCGACCTTCCTTATCGGTTTCGATCACTCCGAATTGATGCGCGGCTTCAGCGGGATCCATCTCGACTGTGGCGACCGTGACTTCCGCGCCGCTGTCCACGTGCTGTTCGAGCATTTTTTGGTAATTCATTTTGTAAATATGGTCGCCGGACAAAATGAAGACGTAGCTCGATTGCTCGCTGCCAATGGAATAAATATTCTGGTAAACGGCATCGGCGGTGCCCTGGTACCAATGCGCGGAGACGCGCATCTGCGGGGGAAGAATCTCAATGAAGTCGCCAATGCCCATCAGCGACGACCAGCCCTGGCGAATATGGCGGTTAAGGCTCAGGGCTTTGTACTGCGTGAGGACGAAGACGCGCCGTAGATCGCTATTGAGGCAGTTCGAGAGCGTGATATCGATGATGCGGTAGATGCCACCGAAAGGTACAGCAGGTTTAGCGCGGTCACGCGTCAAGGGCCAGAGGCGTTCGCCCTGACCTCCCGCCATCAGTACACCGATTGCACTCTTCATCAACGACATCGAGAGCTTGGCTCCCAAACCCGCGAGTCTATTCTAACAATTATTTACGACCGCGCTGCGCAAGAAATGCGGAGCCGGGGAAATAATAAAAAGCATGGCGATGCAAGGGGCTTTGCGACAAGCACGGAATTGTATACGAGCAAAATGCCGGGCGGCACGCGTGGACCACGAACAGGGAGCGCCGAAGCACAAAAGCAAACGACGCGGCCCGAGATTTACGGTTTGTGCATATTGGGATTTTCGAGGGAAACTGCTCAACTCCGGGCGGCCGGACCAGCGCGGGCCCTGAAAAATATAATGCTTGACTTACGGTAAAGGGTTCGCTAGAAACGCCCCATAAGATGTGTCCTGTGGCGGGATTCGTCTAGTAGTACCCACACCAGCATATCGAGCACAAATTCCTGAACGGGGGTGAAACTGCGTGGCGGAAGTCGTAATTCAAGAGGGCGAATCTTTGGAGAATGCCCTCCGGCGCTTCAAGAGAAAAGTCCAGGGCGAAGACATCATCAAAGAAATAAAGAAGCACAGCTACTACATGAAACCTGGAGAGAAGCGGCGGGCCAAAGAAGCTCTTTCACGCAAGCGTCTCCGTAAGAAGCAGCGTCGGGAACAGGATTAGACTAGGCGGCGAAAAACTTTGGGTGTTTCCTATGAGCTTCGTTCCGTGCCTTCGCATGTTTGAGGCGGGGAAAGCAGGGAGTCCCATCGATTTCCAGCGTAATCTGATTCTGGGAGAGGTGTGCCCGAACGTGTCCCAGCTACGACCGGGAGCAACCCATGGAATTCCACGATAAGGTTTTGAAGTGCGCCGAATGCGGTTCCGAATTTGTCTTTACCGCAGGCGAGCAGATGTTTTTTGCCGACAAGGGCTTCAAGAACGAGCCGAAGCGCTGCAAGGCGTGTAAGTCGGTTCGCGCGCAGGGAGGGAACGGCGGGTCAGCTTCGACGGGAACGCAGCGCGTCGAAACGAAGACCATGTGCTCCCAGTGCGGCAAGGAAACCACGGTGCCGTTCAAGCCGACCCAGGGGCGCCCCGTATATTGCCGGGAATGCTTCCAGCAGCGGCGAACGATCGGCGGCGACGCAGCGCAAGCCGCGGGATAAATCCGGGGCTGTAGGTTCAGGCGGCCGCTACGTAACTAGGAAGACTACGTGCCAAGATTGCCTTCGTTGCGATGATGCCGCAGCGAAGACAATTTTTTTGCAGACGTCGGAACGTCATGGGTGAGTCGTGTGCAAGGTGATTCGTGCGCGTGGCTTGTATTCGCCGCTCTTCGGATCGTAGGAAAAATCTCGCCGAACAGATAGTTCCTTGTCATCAATATCTCGCCCATCTATTCCGATAAGTCGAACGCGGACTTTCTTCGGCACACTAGCGCACCTATCCGTCCCGCGAAATAGCCAGAACCTGTTTGAGCTAAATGTCGAAAACTCGATTTCTTGGTCCACGCTTGCGCTGTCTGCATTGAGGGTTTGCGATCTCGATTCCAGCTTGTTGTGTGCGAAAACCACGTCAATCACTAATCTTGTTCCTGGAGATGGATGTCCGTCTAAGCCGATGTGAACTTCGACAAGGTTATCCGCGCATTTTGCTTGCAGCGTAATAGAGAACGTAAGCAAGACAGCAACGAGTGTCGTCGCACGACGCACAGTCGTGACCAAGGATCAAGGCTCCGTCACGTTTACGCCGCAGCGGCGGATTTTGACGCTGCGGGGGCGATTTCGCGAAACGCCGCCAAGAACGCACGCATCTCGTCGGGCTTGCCGACGGAAACGCGCAGGCATGTGCCCATCGACGGAAACTTTCTGCCAACCATGATTTTCTTTTCGCGGAAGGCCGCAATCATCGGCGTGACGTCCCTGCCGATATCGACCATGAAGAAATTCGCTTCCGACGGAATCACGCGATGGCCGTCTTTCGCGATTTCGGCGGTGACCCATTTGCGCGTATCGTTCAAGCGTTTTTTGTTTACCGGGACGATTTCCGGATCGTTGAGGCTGGCGACAGCGGCGGCGAGCACGGCGGCGTTGCCGTTGTCGAAAAGCACTTCTGGACGCATTGCTTCGATTGTTTCCCTCTGCGCGACGGCGTAGCCCAGGCGCATGCCCGCCATCCCGTACACTTTTGAGAATGTGCGCGTGACGATCAGATTTGCGTGCTGCGGAATCATATCCACGACGCTCGAATAGCGCGGATCTTCGACGAAATGGAAATAAGCTTCGTCGACGAGGACGTATGTGGAAGCGGGAACTTTGGAAAGGAAATCGGCGAATTCGGCTCGCGTGTTGATGGTGCCGGTGGGATTATTCGGGTTGCAAACATAGACTAGGCCTGTGCCGTTCGAGCACGTCGAGGCCATCGCAGGCAAGTCATGGCGAAAATCGGACGTGAGGGGAACTTTAACGGTTTTTGCGCGGGAAACGTTCGCATAATACGTAACGGCTTCAAAAGTTGGTTCGGCGACAATGAGGTTTTTGTCGGGGCCGACGAAAGCAGCGTCGCAAACGCGCAATATTTCCGTGGAACCGCAGCCGAGGGCAATATTTTCCGTTTGAACTTTGTGAAGCGTGGCGATGGACTGTTTGGCGCGTGCATAGAGATCGTCAGGATAGCGGCAGGCGACGCCTTCCGAGCCTGTGATGGCTGCGATAGCGTGGGGCGACGGGCCGTAGGGATTCTCATTGGAGTTAATCAGAATGGCATCAGCGCGCGAAAAGCCTTTCAGGCGGCCGCCGGCGACGCCTTGAATTAACTTCGGTGAAACACAAGCGGCGGCGAGTATGGCGCTAAGCGATTGCCCGAATTGACGGCGGGTTGACTTCGAGCCGGGGAATTGAGCGGACATATAAGACCTCCTCGAAAAAGCAAACAGCGAAAGTCGAAAGGGACGAAGGCGAAATCCGGAAAGCGAAATCCGGCCTTCGTCGGCCCGTGCTGGCCGGATTATCCGCCCAGCAGGCATGATGCGCAAGCAGAGTGGTAAAATATCCTGGCCACGGGTCTTCGCGAAGGGGCATGAGTTCGAGCCGGGTTTGACGTGTGTGGCGCGGCGACCTAAGATATTTGCATGAAGCGGGCGCAGAAAAGGAAGAGTTCCGAGCGGACGGAGAAAGGCAAGCGTGCTGGAGTTGCAGCGTCGTTGCGCGTCGCGGAGGATAGAGCGCTGCGGCAGCAACTGGTAAAGCTGCTCGAAGGCGGCGAGGCGCATGCGGATTTGCGGCACGCCTTTTCTGAATTGCCCGAAGCGCAGCGTGGCGCGAAGCCGGCGGGCGCGCCGCATTCGGCGTGGCAACTTCTCGAACATTTTCGAATTGCGCAGTGGGACATTCTGGAATTTTCGCGGAATCCGCGGCACGTTTCGCCGCAATTTCCGGAAGGTTACTGGCCGATGTCCGAGGCGCCGCCGAGCGCGGAGGCGTGGGATAACAGTATCGCGGTGGTGGAGCGGGATTTGAGCGCGATGAAAAAACTGGTCACCAATTCGAAGACTGATTTGTTCGCGCCGATCGCTCACGGCAAGGGACAAACGATTTTGCGCGAAGCGTTGCTGCTCGCAGATCACAATGCGTATCACCTTGGGCAGGTCGTCTTGCTGCGCAGAGTGCTGGGCGCGTGGATTGCATCGTAGAGTGGGGTGATGAATTGAAAGTACAACACGCAGCAGGAAAAAAGAGACAAGGGAACCGGAATTGAAGAACAAATCCGCGGTGATTGAAGCAAACGGCATTTCAAACGAGAAGCGAGACGCTGTGTTTGACGCGTTCCGCCGCTGGGGATATCTCGAAGCGAATCTCGACCCGCTGGGAGATTTCAAGCCAGAGCGCGTGCCAGAACTGGAGCAGCTAAACGGGGATGCGGCGGACGAGGCCCGGCGGATTTACTGCGGGACGATAGGCGCTGAATTCATGCACATCGTGGACGGTCAGCGGCGGCGCTGGATTCAGGAGCGCCTGGAAGCACCCGCCCCGGAAACTGATCGTGCGCGGATTTTGGAGCGATTGGTGCGCGCGGAACTGTTCGAGCAAGTTGTGCAGAGCCGGTATCTGGGCAACAAAAGATTTTCGCTCGAGGGACTGACAGCGCTGATTCCGCTGCTCGATGAAACGCTGGAAACGGCTGCGGAGAATGACGTTCAGGAAATTGTTTTGGGTATGAGCCACCGCGGCCGGCTGAACGTGATGATTCACATCGTCGGGCGGCCGCCGGAGGATATTTTTGCGCGATTCGAGGAAGTGGACGCGCGCAGCGAGTTGGGCGGAGGCGATGTGAAGTATCACATCGGCGCGACGGGCGAGTACACCACGCGCGATGGGCATACGCTGGGAATCCATTTGGTGTCGAATCCAAGCCATTTGGAATCGGTGGACCCGGTGGCGCTGGGGAGGGCGCGCGCGAAGCAAACGCGGCGCGGCGAAGAAGGCATCGCGCAAGTGCTGCCTTTGTTGTTGCACGGCGACGCGGCATTTTCGGGACAGGGAGTCTGGGCGGAGACGCTGAACTTCTTGATGATAGACGGGTTTTCGGTTGGCGGCAGCGTGCACGTCATTGTGAATAATTTAATTGGATTCACGGCGGTGCCGAGTGAGTGCCAATCGTCCAGATTCGCGTCGGACATTGTGAAGCGCCTACCCGTGCCGATTTTCCATGTGAACGGGGAAGATCCGGATGCAGTGGTGCGCATCGCACGGCTTGCGGTGGAGTATCGCTACGCGTTTCAAAGTCCCGTGGTGATTGATTTGATCGGCTACCGACGTTACGGACACAGCGAAATCGACGATCCCACGATCACGCAGCCGCTGCGGTACCGGAAGATTCAGGCGCATGCTCCCTTGTGGAAACTATACGCGGAGAAGTCAGGCGCGGATCCGGCCAGCACCGTCGAGGAGGTCCGCGCGGAATTCGAGACGGCGCAGAAAAATGCCGTGAACTTCGAAAAAATTCCGAAGATGTGGCAGCTCCCGCCCTACTGGAACAATTTTGAGGGTGGCCGGTACAAAGCGGAATTCGAAGTCGACACTGGATTGCCCGCGGAGAAACTTCAAGAAATTACGACGAAGCTGACGACCTATCCGGATGATTTTGCAATTCATCCCAAAATAAAAAAACTGCTTGAGCAACGCGCCGCGATGGGTGCGGGGAAAAGTCTGGTTGATTACGGGATGGCGGAGGCGTTGGCGTTTGGTTCGTTGCTGACGGAAGGTGTTCCCGTGCGGCTGAGCGGGGAAGACAGCAAGCGCGGCACATTCAATCAGCGGCACGCGGCGCTTATCGACACGCAAACAGAAAAGGAATTTGTGCCACTGGCGAATTTGTCGCGCGAGCAGGCGCGATTCGAGGTGTACAACACCGCGCTTTCGGAAGCGGGGGCGATGGGATTCGAGTACGGCTTCAGCCGCGATTTTCCGGAGGCGCTGGTGTTGTGGGAAGCGCAGTTCGGAGATTTTGCGAATGGCGCGCAGGTGATCATCGATCAATTTATTGCGGCGGGTGAGGATAAATGGAACCTGCTTTCGGGACTCGTGCTGCTGTTGCCTCACGGTTACGAAGGGCAAGGGCCGGAGCATTCGAGCGGGCGTATCGAGCGATATTTGCAGTTGGCGGCGCGCGACAACATCCAGGTGTGCCAACCGTCGAGCGCCGCGCAGTATTTTCATCTGTTGCGGCGGCAGGCGTTGCGGCGGTGGCGCAAACCGCTCATCGTGTTCACGCCGAAGAGCATGCTGAGAAATCCGGCGGCGGCTTCACCGATTGCAGATTTTTCGCGGCCGCGGTTCCAAACAGTTGTGCCGGACGTGGAAGTGCAGCAACCTGAACGCGTACTTTTTTGTACCGGGAAAGTCAGTCACGAGTTGGCCGCGGAGCGGAAACGGCGGAGCGACACGTCCACGGCGATCGTGACAATCGAGCAAATTTATCCGTTTCCTGAGCAGGCGCTCGAGGCCGTGTTGGAAGGATATTCATCGGCGAGGGATTTTGTCTGGGTGCAGGAAGAGCCGGCGAACATGGGCGCATTGAATTTCGTGATGCCGCGGCTGGAGCGCGTTCTGCGCGGACACGCGGTGCGTTCAGTGAAACGCTCAGCGAGCGCGAGTCCAGCGACGGGTTCGGCGAAAGCGCACGAATTGGAGCAAAAAACGCTGCTGGCGCTGGCGTTCGGGACGGGCAAGCCTTAAGAATTCACGGCATTTTCTATCGAGTCACGCCTAGTGCCCTTGTAAGTCCTCGCTAGTTTCTCCCCGCGTTTTCACCACGAAGTGGCTGAGTGATCGTACCCGCCGAAATACCACCGCACGCCAATCGTATTGTAGATTCCGAGCGGTTCTTTGTTCGGACCGGAATCGAAGGCGCCGAGGCTCTGGTCGAATGGGCTAAACGAAGTGACTCCATGATTGGTGATTCGCAACTCGAAATGCTTGGGTAGCTGAATGGCGAGGCCCATGGTGCGTTCCCACGCCAGAGGAGCCATCGAATAGGTGTATTTAACCTGCGGAATCGTGTTGCCAAAGAAAAAATTGGGCTGGAAGAAAAAATAGGCGTGCTTCAGGGCCGTGCGGGCGAAGGGCTGGAATTCGATGTAGCCTCCCATGATGTAACGCGCAAATGCCGTACAGGTGGGTTGAGGTTGATTGCAGCGGCCCAGGTCGGGCTCGTTGTGTGGCGGCGCAAGTTCGAAATCACCGTAGCCGCGCAGGAAATTCTTGCCGAAGAGCAACCGGCCCGGCCTGTAGTCTTTTGAGGAAGAAATTTGCGAGGAGTTTTGCGACGCCGTTTGCGAGGAGACCGCTTGCGTTTGTGCGGGCTCTTGCGCAGGGACAGCGGCGCAGAAAAGCAGGAGTACACCGAGCGAAGCCGCGAATGGACAAAACACGCTGCGGGATTTGCGGAGCCGGAACTGTGAGCTAGGCATGGGTCTCCTCTTTTCGTTGAAGTGGCTTTTTACAATACCCGATGCGGGATTTCCCTAAGGGCATAGGCGAAAGGCATCGCGGATCAGTGGAGTCCCACCGAGCCGCGAACTGATTCGATTAATTTGGCCGAATCGTAGCCGACACCATCCTTAAAGACGAGTTCGGTTTTTTCGATATCGCTGATTTTTGTCGACGGGTCGCCGGCGACCACAATGATGTCCGCCTGCTTGCCGGCGGCCAGAGTTCCGATGCGAGCCTCTTCGCCGAGAAATCGCGCGCCGTTTTCGGTGTAGATGTGAATGGCTTCGGCGGGAGTGAAGCCTGCTTGCACCAATAACTCCAATTCGCGCTGGTCACCGAAACCCGCGAGATCGCCGCCGTAGCCCGTGGGATCCTCGCCGGCGAGAAGAATGCCGCCAGCTTTCACGAAATCACGCTCGAACTGCATTTCCTTTTTGAGGAGCGTGGGCCCAGGAGAATTCGCATTCTGGGAGATGACGGAGCGCGTAGCCAGGTAGTCGATGGCAGCCTCAGGAAGCATTGCGTCGATAACGCGAGGCTCGAGTGGCGGTTGATTAGGCGCGAACGTTTCAAAAATAACGATTGTGGAGGTGACGGCGACGTGATGCGCGACAAGATCGCGAATCGTTTCCTGCACGGGCGCGCTTTCAACATCAATGCCAGCCAGAGTTTTTTGGGTAAGCTGCTGAGACGGGCAGACGTCGGGTGTTTTGCCGGGATCGAATTCCGTGTCCACCATGAGCCCGTGTTCGAGGTCATCGATGCCGAGCGCGGCTGCTTCCTTGAAACCAACGGAGCACAGGTGGCCGGTGACTTTGATCCCGCGTTTGTGCGCTTCTTCGACAGCGGCGCCGAGCTCAGCCCGCGTGATGTGCATGTAGGCCTTGAATGATGTGACGCCCTCGTCCGCCCAGAAGTCGACAGTTTTGCGTGCATCGTCCGGGCCAGTCAGCTCGTGCATCTGCGGAGTGAACGAACCGGCTCCTTCGAGATACGGGCCGGTTACATGGATTTTTGGCCCAGCCAGCTTGCCCGCATCGATTAATTTTTTTAATTCGAGATCCGTGTAAGGCTCGATGCTGCCCGTGGTGCGCAGTGAGGTAACGCCATTCGCGAGATAAAGGCGCGGAAAGCTGAAGCCCATTTCATTGTAGATGGCCACGGCAATGCGGCCGCCGGAGGGATAGAACATGTGTTCGTGCATGCCCACGAGGCCAGGCAAAACGGTTTTGTTGGAGAGATCAAGGACCTGAGCGCCCGCGGGCACGGATGTGCTGGTCGAATCACCCATCGATTGAATTTTATCGCCGGAGATGATGATGGTTTGGTCGTTCCGAGCCGGCGAGCCGGTGCCGTCGATGACGCGAACGTGCGTGAGCGCGATAACGGGCGCGCTTACCTTGACGAATTCGCGCACGCCTGAAGAAAGGGAGGCCGGGCCCTCTGCGTGGAGGAACGGGCCGGTCGAGAAGAGAAGCATCAAAAGTGCAGCCGCGATCGCGAGTCGGTTCATTTCAAATGTCCTTTCACGGGAACTGTTGAGATGGACCACATCAATGTGGCCAATCTTCATCAGTGGGCGCCTGGGAAGCCAGGTGACGTGGCGAGAGAATTCTTGCCAAAACACCAGTCGACGAATTGCGACGTAAAACGGCTGGCTACAGGCGCCGGAATATCGGATTTGTTCAGTTTGTGAAAGGCAAAACGGATTTCGCCATTCGGCTGCACGGTCCCCAACAAGTACCCGTAGGCGTTTGCCTGGGCATCTTGAGCGTCTTTGTAATTTGGCGGCAAGGCGTAACGCTGCGCTCCCGCGGTGCCGATGATCCATCCAGGGAGCACCCCGCCGTGGGCGCGCCAGTATTCGGTGTTAAAAATATTCGCCATGTAAAAATGCGAGTGGCTGGCGAGAATGTACACGTGCTTGTGCGCCTGGTTCTGCGCGGCAAGCAAGCCGGCATAAACGCGGCGACCTGATTCGATGCCCTGAGCCGATTCGTTCATGCTGTGGCCGGAGGAAATGCTTTCCGGGAGCGCCTCGTGCATACCCGTAACAATCGTCAGGATTTCGGGGTTGGCTTCATCGCGCCTGATGACGCCTTCCAGCCAGACCATTTGTGCGCGATCAAATTGATCCGCCGTCGCATTGTCGAGATTGATGAAGTCGACGCCATGCTCGACCCAATGATAGTAGGTGTGAAGTTTGTGGTCGTTAGGGTTATCGCGAAGGCGCTGCTCGCGAAGCACCGGCTCATCGAGCCAATCGGCAAACTGTTGGACGAAGAGGTCCCGGCTCATCGGCGGAATAGTTTCGTGATTGCCGATGCCGAGAAAGAAGGGCAGCGAGCCGAAAGCATTAATTTGATTGGCGATGAAATCAGGCCATGCAATTTGTTCGTATTCGATAATCGTCATGGGCCTGGCGACGTGCTCGGGCTCGTGCTGCATGTCCTCGTCGAAGTCGTAAATTCTGCGGAGGTCGCCGAGATGCCAGTAGAAGGACGCGTGATTTGCCATGGCATCCGCAGCGATAGAGGGCATCACAACGTCTCCGCAATCGCGCGAATCTCCGGCAACTGCGAAGGTTAACGGAGCCGGGGAGTCTTGCATCGCGCCGGATTTGGGCAGGACCGGAAGAAAAAGTGCGCACACGATACTAACGGGAATTAAAAAGGACAAGCGGCGAGGCATGCAACCTCCGGGAAAGTAAAAGGCGGCGTCATTTTGCTCCAAGGCGGCGCTGGAGGCAACCAGAATGCAGCGCGGAACTCTCCGCGAGACTCTGCTGCCTCGGAAGTGTTGGCTCGGCAATGCATTGACTTGACGTTGTGCGCGGAATAGGCCGGCGTGTTTTTGCGAGGTGGACATGAAGATCGAGGCCTTTGAACTGGAGCGTTGGCAATCCGTTTGGGAGAACCGTATCGAGCTGAATGTCGCGGAAAGCGGTGTTGAGCCATTGAGCGTCCGCGAACTGGTGGGAGACGACGCGGATTTGCAGCGCGTGCTGGATACGCGGCTGGGCTATCCGCAAACGAACGGCAGCGAGGAATTGCGCGGGCGAATCGCGGCGTTGTACGCCGGAGCCAAGGCCGAGAACGTCCTGCTTACATGCGGCGGCGCGGAGGCGAATTATCTGGTGACGTGGGGATTGGTTGAGCGCGGCGACGAAGTGATTTTTATGCAGCCGAACTACATGCAGGTGGCGGGACTGGCGCGCGGCTTTGGCGCGAAGGTTAAACCGTGGTGGCTGCGCGAAGAATTGCAATGGGCGCCGGATGTGGATGAACTGGCGCGGATGGTTACGCGGAAGACGAAGTTGATTGCGATTTGCAACCCCAGCAATCCGACGGGAGCTGTGTTCAGCGAAAATACGATGAACGCGATTTGTACAGCGGCTCGAAAAGTTGGCGCGTGGATCTTAGCGGATGAAGTGTATCGCGGCGCGGAATTCAGCGGTGAGACGACGCCAAGTTTTTATGGGAGATACGAGCGCGTGTTGTGCAC
>DASZCH010000082.1:0-14471 GCA_035943235.1 Candidatus Acidiferrales bacterium | reverse complement strand
CTCCTATCCATGCGACCGGGTATTTCAGTTAGAGTGCCACCGAAGCCATTTCCCTTCACCGATTAGATGAAAACAGGTACAAATCGTCTCGTACCAGTGCTTTCTTGCGCGAAGAAACTTATCTTACGTGCACGTTCCATTTTCAGTTAAACTTCGCCCCTGCCACCCGTCGTGGCATACGGCGGCGGCATACGGCGTAACACCTTCTCGCGTCGCGCAGCAAGTCCATAGGAGACAGTTTGCCCGGAGCCATCGAGCTACCACCGGCCCTCATCGATTCACCGCTCCGTGTGCAGCCGCGCACCGCGTTCGATTATCTGTCCATCGGCATGCCCCTCACCGCAATCGTCTACGCACTGGCAATTTTCGCGACGCTTCTTCATTTCGTTTTCTCGGCCCAATACGGCTACTTCCGCGACGAACTCTATTACGCCGCCTGCGGCCAGCATCTAGCCTGGGGCTACGTTGACCACGCTCCGCTGATTGCCTGGCTCGCGCGCCTTTCGCGAACCCTCTTCGGCAATTCGCTCTTCGCCTTGCGATTTTTTCCCGGGCTCGCGGCAGCAGGCAAGGTGATTCTCGCCGGCTGGATGGCTCGTGAACTTGGAGGCCGCCGCTTCGCGCAATCCCTTGCCGCCCTCACCGTCCTTATCGCGCCCATCTACCTCACATTCGACAGTTTTCTCTCCATGAATTCCTTCGAGCCGCTCTTCTGGATGGCCTGCGCCGCCATTCTGATGCGCATTCTGAATGGCGGCTCCCAAAAGCTCTGGCTGCTATTCGGCCTGGTGGCGGGTGTGGGCATTTTGAACAAGCATTCAATGCTTTTCTTCGGTAGCGGCCTATTCATTGGACTCTGGCTTACTCCGGCGCGCCGCGAGTTCGCAAAGAAGTGGATTTGGCTCGGCGGCGCCATCGCATTTCTAATTTTTCTGCCGAACCTCATCTGGGAGATGCGCAACGGCTTTCCGACGATTGCCCTGCTCCATGCCGTGATCGGGACAAAATACAGCACGCTGACTCCCTGGCAATTCATCTGGCAACAAACCCTGCTAACCCTGCCTCTCTCAACACCGATATGGCTCGCCGGCCTCTGGTTCTTGTTCTGGAGCCCATCGCGAGACGCCGCCGCAGCCACGTCGCGCGGCATCGCGCTGGGAATTTACGCGCCGCTGGCATTTGCCTACATTGTTGTCCTCGTGGAAATGATCGCCTTGCATGGCAAAATTTATTATCTCGCGCCAGCCTATCCAATGCTCCTCGCCGCGGGTTCAGTCTGGATCGAATCCAGGTTACCCTCATCAACGCATTTGAAAGCACTGATTATCACGCCCCTGATCGCAGGAGGCCTGATTGCCGCACCCCTTGCCATGCCGATTCTTCCCGTAAATGCCGCCGCGAAGTATTCGCGCTTCTGGGACGTGGACGCGATTCATCCGGAGAATGTCCCCGTCGGCAAATTGCCCCAGCTTTTCGGCGACATGTACGGCTGGCGTCATCAAGTGCGCGCCATTGCGAAGGTATTCGACGCGCTGCCCGCCGCTGACCGCGCGAAGTGTGCCATTCTCGCGCTGAACTACGGCGAAGCCGGGGCCGTGGATTACTTCGGTCCCGCGTATCACCTGCCGCCCGCCATCAGCGGACACAATCAATACGGTCTGTGGGGCCCGCGCGGATATACCGGCGAAGTCGTAATCACGATTGGCTACACGGAAAATCAATTGCGGAACATCTTCGGCGAAGTGACCCTGGCGGCGCGCATCTCGCCACCCTACGCCATCCCTGAGGAATCGAATCTCCCCATCTACATCTGCCGTAAACCCAAAGCCCCTCTGCCGCAAATGTGGCCCCGGCTCCGCTGGCTCGGCTAAATCGCTTCTTGGGAAGCGGCCTACCTTAGGCCGCAATTTAGCAGATAAAATAAAAGAGGTACTGAAATTGAACTTACCGTCCCGGGGTTTTTGGTGCAGTCGACGAAGAACTCTGGCTGGATGACGGGCTGGCCGATGGAGTCCCTGACATAACCGGCCGCGGCGCGCTCAACCCTGCCACATCGGACCCTAATCCGAGCTTTTGCAAACTCAGTGCGTCGAGCTTGCCTGTTGGCGGAAGCCCGTTCGCGGTCTGGAAACGCCGCAGCGCTTCTTGTGTGCCGCTATCCCATCTTCCGTTGGGATTGCCGGAATAGAATCCGCCTCGCACGAGTGCGGACTGAATCTCCTCGGTGCGATCAGCGGCAGGCTGCTTCGGCAGCGTTATGTGATGGCGCTTCCTGCGATGCCGCCGTCGTTTGTGAGCCGGCGATTTGTAAGACACTTTTCGTAATTTCGCCTTGCTGGATTTAGCGCTCGCGCTCTTATGGGACGTTGCATGAGCTTTCGTGCGTGCCAGATGCCGCGCCGCATGCACCCGCAGCGGCGCAAAACAAAACGCCACTGCAACCAACGCGACTCCCACCAGGCCGCGCCGGGCCACTTTCAGCCCCGTCTTCAGCAAAGACTGCATCTATAAAAGCTCCCTCGTTCGGCCTTTTTTCAACAATCCGCGGCGGACCTACTGGCCTGTTCGCGGAATCGTTCCCGCGCGAAACACTGTGTACTGTTGCCCGGTCCCATCCGGATGCACCACTTTAAACAGCACATCCTCGCCCGGCTTCAGTCTTGCAATTTCCTGCTTATAATCCTGCAGATTCGCAATCGCCACGTGATTGATTTCGACGATCACGTCACCGCGCAGGAATTTGATATCGTCCGCGAAGCTCGTCGGGTCCACTTCACTGACAACCACGCCCGGCTGACTCGCGCTTAATCCCAGGTGGCGCGAGATATCCGGCGTCAACCCTTCGACGTGCAATCCAAAGGACGTTGGCGCGGTTTCAACATCGCCCGACGCTGGACTTACGCCCACTCCCGCATCTTCCGGGAAAATCTTCGCCATGTCCGCAACGCTCACCGACACGTTTTTCGTTTTCCCGTTCCGCACATAACTCAGCGCAACAGAACGTCCAATCGGCGTTGCCACCACGGGATTAATCAAATCCGCTCCCGCGTGCACCGCATGCCCATTGATCTGCGTGATCACATCACCGGGCTGAATCCCCGCTCTCGATGCCGGCCCGCTCGGCGCCACGTATTGCACCACCACTCCATTCGGCGCGCCCAATTCTTTGTGCAACAGCGCATCGCTCGTCTGGTCGTCCTGAAACTTAATTCCGATCGACCCGCGCGTCACGTGCCCCTGGGTCACGAGCTGGTTGTAGATATTGATTGCCGTGTTCGACGGCAACGCGAATCCCACTCCCTCAAATCCGCGGCTGCCCGTATAAATTGCCGTGTTGATCCCAATCACTTCACCCGCCAGATTCACCAGCGGGCCGCCCGAATTTCCCGGATTGATCGCCGCATCCGTCTGAATAAAATTCTGGAATTGCGTGTTGCCAACGTTCTGCCGGTTCGTCGCACTGATGATTCCAGCCGTCACCGAGCCATTCAGCGAAAACGGGCTGCCGAAGGCCAATACCCAATCGCCGACTTTCGAACCCTCCGAATTTCCCAACCGCGCGACCGGCAATTCATGATCCGTTTCGATCTTGACCACGGCGAGGTCCGTCTGTTTGTCGACGCCGATTACCTTCCCGGTATAATATTTTGGGTCGCCGTCGATGGCCACCTCAATTTTTGTCGCGCCGTCAATCACGTGATCATTCGTCAGAACGTATCCTCGCCTGTCCACAATCACGCCCGAGCCCAGGCTCCTCTCAGCCTCCGGCCCTTGCCCTTGCGCGCCCGGGTTCTGGCTGAAAAACTTATTGAAGAAGTCCTGGAAGGGATCCTGCCCGCGAGCGCCAGTTCCGCGCTTATCCTTCGGCGCTTCAAAGACCTGCGTCGTTGAAATATTCACCACGGCAGGCTCCACGCGGGCCACCACGTTCGAGAAGCCGTTGGACAAGTTAACAGGGTCCGGAATCGTCAGCAGCATGGTGTTACTGGGGGCGCCCGGACGCGTAGCCGCCACTCTGCCCGGGATCAGCGTACCGATAATGATGCCAATGCCCAATGTCAGCAGCAACAGCACGCTTGCGAAAATCTTGCGGTTCCGCACCCACGCAACCAACTCTAAAAACTGAATGCCCATTGCTGCTCCCTTCGACCGTGCCCCCGCTGTTCGCTAGGCTGGAATCTAGGAGTATACCACCAGCCCATACGTTGCCCGTCTCTCCCACTATTTTCGTCACATCGCCCGCCCGCGTCACCTGTCCTCATGGTCAGCGTTGCCCGCAGCGACATTGACCTTCGACATTGGCCCATTCGCGCCTCGGGTCGGACAGAGATGCCGTTTCGGACCCTTCCAGTTGGACTCAGATCCCTCCCTATCGTTAGCCTCGCCAGACTAGTACTCCGGTACGATTGAATTTCCCCTCACTGTGCGTTACTCTCCTGCTACCTTGAGCCCTCTGTCACCAAAGTTCCTTTCGCTCTGCGCTATTGCCCTGTTCGCGACGTTAACCGCTCCCGCGCAAACGGCAGCTCCCGTTGCGCCACAATCCGCAGCCACGGCAAAGGTAACTATCGTCAAACCCTCCGTCCCCGCCGATTATTCCAAGCAAAGCGCCGTCATCGAGCAAAATCGCATTGAGTTCCACTTCGAAAATGACGGCACCGGCCAAGAAGTTCAATACGCAAGGGTGCGCATTCAAAATCAGCAGGCCCTCCAAACTTGGGGACAACTCGTTTTCACTTACAATTCCTCCGGCGACAAAGTACATGTCGACTTCGTTCGCATCCATAAATCCGATGGCCACGTCGTAACCGCGGGTCCCGATGCCATTCAGGATTTGAATTCCCCTGTGGAACGTGTTGCGCCCGTCTACACCGACATTCGGCAGGTTCACGTCACGGTTCCCGATCTCAGCGTCGGCGATACGCTCGAATATCAACTCCACACGGAAACGGTTCACCCTCTCGTCCCCGGACAGTTCTTCATGTCGTGGAATTCCTCGAAGCAAGTAATATCGCTTGATGATTCATTCCAGGCGGATGTGCCGCGTTCGCGAAAACTCCAGATCAAAACGACCGGCGGCCTCGCGAATCCGGACATTCACGACCAGGGCGACCGCCGCGTTTATACCTGGCACTCATCTCTCACGAAATTGCCTGACGACTCCACTGACTCGGATAAGAAGAAAAAAGAGAAGCCGCAGGAATTTCCCGACGTCCAAATCTCTACTTTCGCGAATTGGGAACAGGTGGGCGATTGGTACGCGACTATCGAAAAACCTCGCGCGGCAGTTACCGATGCGATTCAAGCCAAGGCCACTGAACTCGTAAAGGGTCAGACGACGGAGCTCGCCAAAGCGGAAGCAATTTATGATTACGTAACAAAGAACATTCGTTATGTGAGCCTGTCATTTGGCATCGGTCGGTACCAACCCCATGCCGCCGCCGAAGTCCTCGCCAATCAATATGGCGACTGCAAAGACAAGGGCACGCTACTTGATGCATTGCTGGCTGCGGAGCATATCGAATCTTATCCGGTGCTCATCAATTCTCAGCGCAAAGTCGATCCGGATATTCCTTCACCGGGCCAATTCGATCACCTCATCAACATTGTGGTCCTAAACGGGAAAAAGTATTGGGCGGACACAACTCCCGGCGTTGCCCCTTTCGATTTCATCCTCCCGCAACTCTGGGATAAGCAGGCCCTTGCCATCACGCCTGACGCAAGGCCCTCGCTGGTGCGAACGCCCGAAAATCCGCCTTTTATGCCCGTCGAAATTGTGAACATCGACGGCAAAATTGATCCTTTCGGCCGTCTGCAGGGAAAGTTCTCGTTTTCCGTGACGGGTCAGTCCGCCGTGATATTTCGTTCGGCGTTGCAGCTCATACCACAAGCGTATTGGTCCAAACTCTCTGACAGTGTCGTGTCCTCCCTTGTAGGTTCAGGAGCCAAAGTCAGCGATTTTCATTTTGATGATCCTGCCGATCTCGAACAGCCTGTCAAATTTGAAGCTCAGTTTTCGGATCCAAATTTCGTTGATCTCTCGAAAAAGGACGCGTCGCTCGCTCTGCCCGCCGCGGGCATCGATTTGCCGGACGTGGCCGAGCCCGATAAGACCGATACCGATCCCCTCAAGCTGAACTTCATTGGCGACGAAACCATATCTTGGAAAATTCAGTTGCCTCCGCAGCTCACAGCCACTCTGCCTCTCCCCGTTCACATGACACGTGATTACGCGGATTATCAGTCCACTTACACCACGGCAGATAACAGTGTCGCCGTTGAGCGCCATTTTCTATTGCGTAACGCCGAAATTGCCCCTGCTCGCTTCGATGACTTTCAAGCCTTCCGAAACACGGTCATCGCCGACGAGAAGCAAACATTGACCTTCGCGAATTCGTCACCCACGAACGGCGCCGTCCCTACAGGCATGTCTGCGGACGATCTTTATCAAGCGGGTGTCGACGCCGAAAAAGGCCGCAATTGGCCGCAGGCGGCGCGCTTATACGAAGCTGCTTCCGTTAAGGATCCCGACCATCCGGGTGTATGGAATGCGCTGGGCCATGCCTACATCGTGCTCCAACGATATGACCAGGCGGTACCCGCCCTCGAAAAGGCTATCGCGAAAAACGCCTACGATCCTTATGCGTATAACAATCTGGGCCTTTCCTACGCAGGCCTTGGCCGCTACGATGACGCCATCAAGCAATATCAGAAACAAATTGAAATCAATCCCCTCGACCAGTACGCCCACGCAAATCTCGCGAGCGTCTATCAGACGCAAAAAAAATACGCTCTCGCCCAGAAGGAATTTCAAACCGCCCTCAAGATCACACCGAATAATTTCGCACTGAACGTTGGCCTGGGAAATGCCGACCTCGGACTTCATCAGGACGACGCTGCGCTCGAAGCCTTTCAAAAGGTTCTGGAAAAGCTTCCCTCGCCAGTCACCTGGAACGACGTCGCGTTTTATCTCGCCGACAATGGCGCTCATCTCGACCGGGCCGAACAGTACTCGCAGAATTCCATTCGCGCGATTGAAGCGCAACTAAATGGGGCCTCCCTCGACACAGTAGGGGCAGTCCAGGCAGGCTTGGTCGAGACGATCGCAAACTTTTGGGACACTATGGGGTGGATTAAATTCAAGCAGGGCAATCTGAAAGCTGCGGAAGACTATACTCGCGCCGCGTGGGTGCTCACGGACGACGCGAATATCGGCGACCACCTGGGGCAGGTTTATGAAAAAGAGGGCCGCCGTGCCGATGCGATCCGAACCTACACCCTTACGCTCGATTGTTTGCACCCGCCCATCGAAACGCGGGGCCGCCTCGCCGCTCTCATTGGCGACTCCAAAATCGAAGCCGCGAGAGATGCCGCCCGGTCCGAACTGTCCGCGCGCCGTTCTGTGAAACTGCCAAATCCGCAAAAAGTCGACGCTACCGCCGAATATTGGATATTGCTCTCCCCTGGTTCGCAACCAGAGACAGCCTCCGTCGAAGCCGCAAAGTTTATCGCCGTTGATGACGACTACGAGAAGCCCGAAACTTCCACTACGCCTGCCACAAGATCATCCGTTGTTCATACCCACGTTGAAGTCGCTACAGTTAACGGCGCCGGATCGAATGGTGCATCCGATCCCAAACTGCAGACAGCCCTCACGGCATACGCCACGTCACTTCGCGCCGCCAAATTTCCCTATTTCTTTCCGGCTGGCGAAGCCGCGAAAATCGTCCTCCGCGGAGTCCTCGCTTGTTCCAACATCACCCATTCATGCACCTTCACTCCGTTTCCGGCTGACCAAACTTATCGCACGGCCCTTGCCCCGGCCGACGCTGCGTCAATTCAATAAATTCCATTCCAGAAACATCCCATCTTTATAACCGCCCGTTCTGAAAAATCCCCATATTTGTGGTACGTTTATTTGAGAGGTTTGCAGTTCGATGCGAGAAGCAACGCGGCAGAATTGTCTGCGAATGGAATTCCTTAATCTGACCCCAAATTGCGAACCAATTTCTGGCACCTCTAATCGGTACACGTCGGGATTAGAATTCCTCGTATCTTACACAAAACAAACAACAGCATCCCATTCTAATCGGTACAAAATGCCACTTGTTGCGCAGTGCATTTTCAACCGGATTTCGCGTAACGCGCAGCCCTCCGTCGCCGTCCAAACGCACTGTGATTCGCTTCACGCTGCTGCCCCTGTTACAATGCAAATGAAAATGCAAACAACGAATTTGAAGAAGAAGACGTCTTCATGCCCGCGCTAACGCTCTACGAAAAGATCTGGAACGCGCATGTGGTGCGCGAAGTTCCGGGCCAGCCTTCGCTCATCTATATTGATCGCCATCTGATTCACGAAGGCACCTCCCCACAAGCGTTCGCGGGACTAAAAGCCGCGGGCCGCAAAGTCCGCCGCCCCGAATTGACCTTCGCCGTGATGGATCATTCCGTCTCGACGAAAAATCGCGAACTTCCTGTTCTTGACGCCGACGCCGCTGGCCAATTCGAAGCCCTGGCGAAAAATTGCCGCGAGTCCGGCGTGCGTCTCTTCGATATGCACAGCCGCAATCAAGGCATCGTCCACATCATTGGCCCCGAACTCGGCATCACGCAGCCCGGCTTCACGATTGTCTGCGGCGACAGTCACACGTCCACACACGGCGCCATGGGCGCTCTCGCGTTCGGCATCGGCACCAGCGAAATCGAACACGTGCTCGCAACGCAGTGCCTCTCGCAATTCAAATCGAAAACCACGCGCATCGAAGTGAAGGGCAAACTCGGAGGCGGCCTCGCGTCGAAGGACATCATCCTTGCCATCATCGGAAAATTGGGAATCGCCGGCGGCAACGGCCACGTTTTCGAATACACGGGCGAAGCCATTCGCGCGCTTTCCATGGAAGCGCGCATGACCATTTGCAATATGTCCATCGAAGCGGGCGCGCGCGCGGGAATGGTTGCGCCCGATGAAATCACATTCGCGTATCTTGAAGGCAAGCCCTTCGTGCCGCGCGGAAAAGATTTCCAGGGCCTCGTCGAACATTGGAAAACTCTGCCATCCGATCCGGGCGCGAAATTCGACGAAACGGTCGAGCTAGACGCCGCGAAACTCGCGCCGCAGGTCACATGGGGCACGAATCCGGGCATGGTCATTGACGTCACTTCGCGCGTGCCGGATCCGAAATCGTTTGCGAACGACGTTGATCGCCAAGCCGCCGAGCGTGCCCTCGTTTACATGGACCTCAAGGCCGGCACGCCCATCACGGACATTCGCCTCGACCGCGTTTTCATCGGCTCCTGTACCAATTCCCGTCTCGAAGATTTGCGCACCGCCGCGAAAGCCGTTGCCGGAAAACACGTTTCGAAATCGCTGAAGCAGGCGCTCGTCGTGCCGGGCTCGCGCCGCGTGAAAACGCAAGCCGAAGCGGAAGGCCTCGACAAAATTTTCCGCGATGCTGGTTTCGAATGGCGCGATGCGGGTTGCAGCATGTGCATCGGCATGAATGATGACGTGCTGCTCTCGGGCGAGCGCTGCGCCAGCACCTCGAATCGCAATTTCGAGGGGCGCCAGGGCAAAGGCGGCCGCACGCATCTCGTCAGCCCATTAATGGCTGCCGCCGCAGCCATCGAAGGCCATTTCGTCGACGTCCGCAAATGGCGCAACGGAAATTGAAGATGCAAAAGCGCAAACTTGGAAAAAGCAACTTGGACGTATCGGCCCTTGGGCTCGGTTGTATGGGACTGAGCTTTTCCTACGGCCCAGCAGTTGATAAACACGAAGGAATCTCGCTGATCCGGGCGGCCGTCGAACGCGGCGTCACATTCTTCGATACCGCAGAGGCGTATGGCCCATTCAAGAACGAAGAACTCGTCGGCGAAGCTCTCGCTCCATTCCGCGACCACGTGGTAATAGCCACCAAGTTCGGATTCAAATTTGATCCGAACACCAGCAGACAAAATGGGCTGGACAGTCGCCCGGCGCACATCAAGGAAGTCGCCGAGGCATCGCTCAAGCGGCTCAAGACCGACGTCATCGATCTGTTCTATCAGCATCGCGTTGACCCGGAAGTGCCCATCGAAGATGTGGCGGGAGCAGTGAAGGACCTGATTCGAGAAGGCAAGGTCAAGCACTTCGGCCTGTCGGAAGCAGGCGTGAAGACCATTCGTCGCGCACACGCCGTCCAGCCAGTCACCGCCTTGCAAAACGAATACTCGCTTTGGTGGAGAGAGCCCGAATCCGAAGTGTTGCCGACGCTCGAGGAACTCGGCATCGGCTTCGTTCCATTTAGCCCGTTGGGACGGGGTTTCCTCACCGGAAAGATCAACGAAGATACGAAGTTTGACGAAAAGGATTTCCGTAACATCGTCCCTCGCTTCACGCCGGAGAACCGCAAAGCGAACCAGGCGTTGGTGGATCTGCTCGCCGGATTCGCGCAAAAGAAGAAAGCAACGCCTGCTCAGATCGCGCTCGCCTGGCTGCTTGCACAGAAGCCGTGGATTGTGCCGATCCCGGGCACGACCAAGCTGCATCGGCTGGAAGAAAACATTGGAGCCGCTAACGTCGAACTTTCGCGCGACGATCTCTGCGAGCTGGAAACCGCAGCCTCAAAGATCGCGGTGCAGGGGGCACGGTACCCTGAAGCGTTGCAAAAAATGGTGGGCCGCTGAGCGCAACGGTGAGTGACAAGTGACGACTGACGAAAGAATATGAAGCCATTCACAAAACATACGGGACTCGCGGCGCCGATGGATCGCGTCAATGTGGATACCGACCAAATGGTGCCCAAGCAATTCCTGAAATTTTTGACGCGCGAAGGCTACGGCCGCGTGCTGTTTTACGATTGGCGCTATTTGCCCGGCGAAAAACCGAATCCGGATTTCGTGTTGAACAAGCCGCGCTACAAAGGCGCATCCGTTTTGCTGGCGCGCGCGAACTTCGGTTGCGGCTCCAGCCGCGAACACGCGCCGTGGGCCATCGGCGACTACGGATTCCGCGCCATCATCGCGCCCAGCTACGCGGACATTTTCTACAACAACTGCTTCAAGAACGGCATTCTGCCCGTCACGCTTCCCGATGCGGACATCGACGAACTTTTTTCGCGTCTCGAAAGGAATGAAGGTTACACGCTGACGGTCGACCTGGAAAATCAAACCGTCAAGGACGCGAAGGGTTTCGAGCGCTCATTTGAGATCGATCCATTCCGCAAAAGCTGCTTGCTCAAAGGCCTCGACGATATCGGCCTGACGCTCGAACACGAATCCGATATTTCCGCCTACGAAAAAAAAGGCCTGCCGATCCCCGAAATGGTCGATGCCGTCGACATAAAATTCTACTCTCCGCAAAATTGATTTTTCGGCCTTCAATTTCCATTGATTTGAATTTTAGTGCGTGGTTGTGGCCGGTGCTTGGCAGGTGAAAACGCAGGCGGGCGGCAGATTGCGCCAGATAACTTTGGACTCCACGGAATCGAAATAGCGGCTGAGCGTGGGCCGCAGGCTAAGGCGGCGCAGGCGTCCATTAGCGAATTGCATGCCGTGAATATATTGATACTGCGTGACTACTGTGTTCTCGCGCAGAAGAGGCATGAGGCGCTGGAAAATTTCGGTGCGTTGCGCTTCGGACATAAAACCGAGGCCGAGCGAAGAAGCGACGGCGTCCACGTGATCGTAGCCGCGGCGGTGCAGTTCGGAATCGACGTTTGCAACATTGGCGTTGATGAGCACCAACCGCGGATCTTTGAATCTCCTTCGCAGATGGCTGCAAAAGCGGCGATTGATTTCAAAAACGAGCAGCGTCGCCGCGGCCGGCAACGCGTCGAGCAGCGATTGCGTGATCGCTCCCGTGCCCGCGCCTAATTCCAAAACGATGCGCGCCCTCGAAAGATGCAGCGGCGCGAGCATTGCGGAGGCCAGATGGGGCGAACTTGGCGCAATGGCCGCCGTGGTGTAAAAATCGTTCAGCGCTCCGGCGGCAAATACTCGAAAGCTCATGTGTCAGCGTCCTCAGGACAACTTTGCGCAGACCCTCGAGCCGGGATTTCGGGTTTGCAAATGTGACGAATTAAAATATACACCCAATGGATGCCACGTGGGTGCTGCTTTCTGAAAACTTTTATAATCGCGCGCGCTGATTTCGGCGACTCCGCGAGAATCGTTCGTAAGATGCCTTCAGTGAGGCATCGGCTTTTTGAGCAGACCAAAATCAATCAGGCCGTTGGCGACGAATTGCACTGCGATCGCGACGAGCAGCAGGCCCATCAAGCGCATCAAGATGCGGATTCCGGTTTCTCCCAAGTAGCGGCGAACGCGGTCCGCGCCCGCAAGAATCAGATACGCGGCGAGTGACGACACGATAATCGCGGCGTAAACGATGCCGCGCTCCCATAGCGTGCGTGATTCGCCGACAAGCACCATCACCGTGGAAATCGCGCCGGGACCCGCGAGCATCGGCAAGCCCAGCGGAATAATGCTGGCGTCCTCTTTCGCAGTTCCCTCTTTCGTTTCCTCGGGCGTGGAACGCTGGCCGGATTGTTTCGCTTGCAGCATGTCGCTGCCGATTTGCATAAGAATAATTCCGCCGGCAATTTTGAATGCAGGAAGAGTGATTCCGAATAATTTGAAGATCAAACTGCCGGCGAGAGCAAACGAGCAAAGAACAATTGCACAAGTCCACGCCGAGCGGCTCGCCATGTGGCGGCGCTCCGCGTCCGGCGAATCCGCCGTCATCACCAGAAACATGGGAATTACGGCGAAAGGATCAACGAGAAAAAATACGGATGTGAGCGCGAGAAGCGCGAATTCGAGAATGGCGATGAGTGAGCCAGGCATTTTGGATCTTGAAGCGCATCCGCCGCGCTCAATTGCTCGAAGCGGCGAAGCGCCAAAGTAGCATTTTCACGCGCGCGTGTATAGCGCGGCAGATAATGAAGAAAACGCGGAGTCAGGAATTTGCGCTGCGGGAACGCGGAGTGCTAACCGGCGCGGGTGCCGGTGCAGCCGCGGCACAGAGCTTGCAGGCGCCGGGGCGGCGAAACAAGGCAGCGTCGCGCGGAAAAATTGTGCCGAGCGACCAATCGACGGCGACTTGGAATTGTTTTTTCAAGTTCACGAGTTTGTAGAGATGTACCGCGTTCCAAAAAAGCCATGCGAACCCGCCGTGGAATTGAATTCCACCGACACTGACGACGGCGTCACGCGCGCCAAGCGACACGAGCATGCCCTGCGAAACGTAGCGATAGCTTTCGAGAGGTTCGCCGCGTTCGCGATGCACGACGTTGCGCGCGGCGATTTTGCCGTGAGCGATGGCGACGGGCGCGACTTGCGGAGCAGATTGCTCTGAAGCAACAGCGGAGTCTCCCGCGACGAAAACTTCCGGAAAATTCTCCATCTGCAAATATTCGTTGACCTGCGCGCGACCGGCGCGATCGTGGGGGCCGGACAGACCTTCGACAGTCTCATGCGCGCGCACGCCGCCGGTCCAAACAATTGTTGCGGCTTGCAAGTTCTCCTTCTGATTGATTTCTATCCCGCCTTCGAAACATCGCGTCACGCGCGAGTTGTAACGAATTTCGATGCCTTCGGCTTGGAGGCGCTTCATGGCATGCGCGCGCAATAGCGGATGCACTCCGCCCAAAATGCTGTCCGATGCTTCGACGAGGACAAGGCGAATCGCGTCCCTTGAAATTCCACGGTAATGCTGGACGACGTAGTGAAAAAGAAAATCGCGCAGGTCGGTGAGAAGTTCGACGCCTGTGTAGCCTCCGCCAACAACGGCGAAAGTGAGCAACGCACGGCGCGCATCTTCGTCCGCGACGTGATCGGCATGCTCGCAGAGGTCGAGAATGCGTTCGCGGAGCGCGATGGAATCCTCGAGCGATTTGAAATCGTAGGTGTGTTCGCGGGCTCCGGGTACGCCGAAATAATTCGTGCGACTGCCAATCGCGATGACGAGCGAGTCATACACGATTGCGCCAGAGGCGACGTCAACGCGGCGGTTGGGGAGATCGATGGCGCGGACTGTATCGCGAAGAAAACGGAAGCGCCGGCTGCCGCGAACGTCGCGGACTGCTTGCGCGATGTGGCGCGGGTCAATCTGGCTGGAGGCAATTTGCGGGAGGAGCGGGGTGAAGAGAACGTAGTTCTGGTCGCTGATGAGCAGAATTTCGTAATCGGGCGCTTTGCGGAGCAAGCGTTCGAGATCAATGACCGCCTGCATGCCGGCAAAGCCGGAGCCGAGCACGACAATACGTTTCATGACGAGTCATTATCTCACGGCGAGCGCTTGAAGCGATGCTGCCGCCGTGACGGCCAGCAGTTAATCCGGCGAAAATCGACGTCGAGAAAAAACGCATAGATTGAATCCTGCCTGCGACGCGCCACAGCAGGCAGGTGGCGGGCAAGCGACGCAAGTCTGTGGCATCGGGTGATTCGTCGGCAGGTGACGGCAGCCGAACGCAGGAATAACGCATTTAGTG
>DASZCH010000081.1:0-9721 GCA_035943235.1 Candidatus Acidiferrales bacterium | reverse complement strand
GTGCATGTGTTCGCAAAGGATGATGGCAAGTGGGCGGAAGCGGCCGCGATAAAACTTGGTCACAAGCACGGGTTGGGGATTGACGTGAAGCCGGAGGCGGCGGGGATTGGCGTGACGGCAGATGGAAAGAAATTGGTGGTGGCGAATTTCGAGAATGATTCGGTGAGCGAGATTGATTTGACGGCGCGAAAGAAAATCGCGGAGCTGGATCTGCGTCCGGGAGCAACGGATCCGAAACAAAAAGGCGTGGCGGGCGGGGAGTTTCCGTTTTGGGTGGTGACGAAGGGAAATGATACGGCGTATGTGTCGAGCCCGCGCGACAGACAGATTGTGGTGCTGGATGTTTCCGGCGAGCCGAAGGTGAAGGCGCGGATCGCGGTGCCGGGAGAGCCGGGGAAGATGATTTTGGACCGGGAGCAAGAGTATCTGTACGCGGCGCTGGCGACGGATGACAAGGTTGCAGAGGTGGATACAGCCTCGAACAAGATGGTCGAGACGATTGGCACGACGGCACCGAGAGCAATTTTCGCGAATTCGGGGCGGTTGATGGGAAGCAATCCGAATAGTTTGGCGCTGTCGCCAGACGAAAAGCAGCTTTACGTGACGAATGGAGGGGCGAATTCCGTTGGGGTGATTACTCTTGGTGAAGACGTGACTCGAGAGCCGGCAGCTGAAGTGAATGGGTTGATTCCGACGGGATGGTATCCGAGTTCGGTGAGCGTGAGCGCGGACGGAAAGATGCTCTACGTGCTGGACACGAAGAGCGTGCCGGGGCCGAATCCGGAGGGCTGCCGGAGGACGACGTCGATTGCGCGGGATGCTCTTGATGCGTGCCACGCGCAAAATGAATACATCCTGCAACTCAACAAGGGCGGATTCGAGGCGATTCCGACGCCGGACGCGAGCGAGCTGGCGTCGCTGACGAAGCAGGTAGCGGAGAACGATCACTACGTGAGCGACGCAGAGCACGCGGCGAACAAAAAAACGATGGCGTTTTTGCGCGCGCACATCAAGCACGTGATTTACATCATCAAGGAGAACCGCACGTACGATCAGGTGCTGGGCGATTTGCCGGAGGGAAACGGCGACCCGAAGCTGACGCTGCTCGGAAAAGCGATCAGTCCGAATCATCATCAAATCGCGACGCGGTTTGTGGACTTGGACAATTTTTATTGCAGCGGAGACGTGAGCGGGGAGGGCTGGAACTGGTCCACGGCGGCGCGGGCTTCGCAGATGGTCGAGAACACGTATCCCGTCAATTATGCGGGCCGCGGGCTGACATACGATTTTGAAGGCGAAAATCGCAACATCAATGTGGGTATTGCGTCGCCGAGTGCGCGGAGGAAGGACGATCCCGATACACCGAACGACGACGATTTACTGCCGGGGACGAATGACGTGGACGCGCCGGATGGGCCGGGAGGCGAAGCGGGAACCGGTTATTTGTGGGACGCGGCGCTGCGGGCGAAGCTCTCGCTGCGAAATTATGGATTTTTCCTGGAAGGCGGGCGGTATTTTGGGAAGCCAGGGGCTCCAGGTTTGATTCCCGTGATTCGCGAGCCGTATAAGACGAAGACGAGGGTGGCGTTCGCCGACAAGGTGGCGCTGATGAAAGTGACGGATCCGTATTTTCGCGGATTCGATTTGAAATTTCCAGATTACTGGCGCTACACGGAATGGGACCGGGAGTTTCAGAGATACGTCGCGAAGGGGAATCTGCCGAATCTGGAGTTGGTGAGACTGGGACGGGATCATTTTGGGGATTTTGCGGACGCCATCGATGGAACCGGAACAGTGGAAGCAGAAATGGGAGACAACGACTACGCGATTGGAAAGTTGATCGAGCAGGTGGCGAAGAGTCGGTTCGCCGACAGCACGGTGATTTTTATTGTTGAAGATGACGCGCAGAACGGGCCGGACCACGTGGATGCGCATCGCAGCCCGGCGCTGATTGCGGGGGCGTACGTAAAGCAGGGCGCCGTAGTGTCGACGCATTACACGACGGTGAATCTGTTGCGCACGATGGAAGACATTCTGGGCATGGGGCCGATGGGGATCAACGATGACGTGATTGAACCCATGGCGGATATGTTCACGACGCAAGCGCATCCCTGGAGTTACACCGCAATTGTTCCGGAGATTTTGCGGAGCACGCAGTTGCCAGTCGGCAACGCGGCAGCGGGTGCTGCGTCGGCGCAAAGTGGGGCTTATGCGAAGCCGCGTCATGATTCGGCGTACTGGGCGGCGAAGACGAAGGGAATGGATTTCAGCGTGGAGGACCGGATTGATTCGGCGAAGTTCAACCGGATTGTGTGGGAGGGGGTGGTTGGAAAGGAGGTACCGTATCCGACGACGAGAGATGGGAGGGACTTGAGGGAGAATCGGGAAAAGTTGCTGAAGAAAGATGCGGATGGAGGACGGTAACGCACTTTTGGTTGTCGTTCAACGCTTCGAGGCGCTCGGCTTTGGGCGCGCGCTTTGGACTACAAAAATATTTCCATAAGGGTCTTCAAACATCGCCTCGGTGACGCCCCATACCTCATCTACGGGCCTCTCGACGAACTTGACGCCGCGCTTCGACGCCTGATCATAGAATCGGCGGCAATCTTCGACTTCGAACACCCATCTCGTTTCCGTCCCGACGCGAGCTTCGTAGTTGTGAATCGGATCATCTGACGCAACAGGCTTCGCTATTTCTAAAATGATTCCAAAGTCCTTCTGACCGCGCGGAGCAACGACCAACCAGCGTTTTGTGGCTCCTTTTTCGCCGGAGGTGACGATTTTCCCATCCTGTTCGCCGAATGTCCCTTCTGCGGTCTTTACGAGGCCAAGGACGTCCGTGTACCAGTGAAGCGCTTGATCGTAATCCGGCACGACAATCGTCGCATACCTCAAGCGGACGATCCCCAGATCGCCCTTCTCAGCAGATTGCGGAAACGCCGATGTGACCAACAACATCGGGGCAAACAGCAAGACCATCGCCAACAAATAACGGCAGCGAGCGATCATGGGTTCTCCATTCCTGTGCATTTCCGTGCCATCTTTGCAAAATCTCAGCGGAGCCTGTTGGAGAGGACGAACTGATTTCCATCAACATCCTTGAAGATTGCCATTGTTCCCCAAACCTCGGCCTTGGGTTCGGCGGCAAACTCGACGCCTTTCGATTTCAGTATTTTGGCGGTCGCAAATACGTCGTCACACCAAAACGTCAGGGGTTGAAAAGTGCCAATGCGATCCTCATGGCCTTCCGGCGTGAACAGAGCCAGCCTTGACTCCGCGCCGGGGATCAAGAGTTCGATCCACCGCTGTTGGGCGGTGAAGGCTTGGTCTGTGAGGACCTTGAATCCCAGCTTTTCACTGTAGAACTTCAAAGCCGTGTCTTGATTTCGAACAGGAATGCTGGCAATGCTGATTCCACGAATCATGCTTACCCTCCTCGTGAGGCACAGGCTAACTTGCGGCGCGAACTGTTGCAATCAGCCAAGCTTTGCTATACTAACGGCTGGTACAGTGAATGCTTGCTCTTGACGATTATGTCGTGGATGTTCTCATGCGTGACTTAGTCGGCCATGACCGGCGGCCGGTGAGCTTTCTGGTCTACCTGTGGCTTACGGCCGAACAGCAGCGACGCACGAAGGCGATCCAAGTAAGCTATCGAGAATTGGCAGAATCCATCGGCGTTTCAAAGAGCTCCGCGCAATCCGCTGTGAGCTGGCTAGTCCGGCGGAAACTGATTGCAGTCAGCAAAGCAAACTCGACAGCAACACCTCAATACACAGTATTGCGTCATCACTGGACAGACGCGCCTCGTTCTCGTTGATGCATTCCCAGGGTACACAATCGAGATTTGTGGTAAGGTCTGCGCGAATCGGGAGTGAAAACGATGAAGAGGATGCGGATTGCGGCGGCGGTGTGCGTGGCTGTGGGAGTTGCGGGAGCGTGGGCGGGATGGCTGCATTTGCGGATGGCGCGGGCACAGGAAGGTGCGGGGACGGCGCTGATTGACGTCAGTGCGCTGTACACGAAGCAGGACGTGATGATTCCGATGCGCGACGGCGTGCGACTGCACACGGAGATTTATGCGCCGAAGAATGCGGCGGAGGCGCTGCCGTTCCTGATTACGCGCACGCCGTACGGCACAAGCGACGACAAGAACGGGTACAGCAGCCTGCTCAATTTGTACGAGGAGATGATTCCGGAGGGCTATATTTTCGTGATGCAGGATATTCGCGGGCGATACGGGTCGGAGGGGAAATTCGTGATGCAACGGCCGGCTCGCGACCGGAGCGATGCGAAGTCCATCGATGAAGGCACGGACACGTATGACACGATTGACTGGTTGCTGAAAAATGTGCCGAACAATAACGGGCGCGCGGGGCTGCTGGGAATTTCTTATGGCGGCTGGCTGACGGCAATGGCGCTGCTGGAGCCGCATCCGGCGCTGAAGGCGGTTTCGGAACAAGCCTCGCCAGCGGATATGTTTTTGGGCGACGATTTTCACCACAATGGCGCTTTCCGGTTGAGCTACGGATTCGAATATGCGGCGATGATGGAGACGGGGAAAACGAATTTCATTTTCCACTTCGACAAATACGATACGTACGAATGGTATCTGGCGCTGGGGCCGCTTGGGAACGTTGACGCGAATTATTTGCACGGCGAACTGCCCACGTGGGAAGACTTCGTCAACCATCCGAACTACGACAGTTTTTGGCAAAAGCAGGCGTTTTATCCTTACTTGAAGGACATGCATTTGACCGTGCCGGATTTGAACGTGGCGGGCTGGTGGGATCAGGAGGATTTCTACGGGCCGGTGAAAATTTACGAGACGCTGGAAAAGCACGACACCGACCATTTGAATTATCTGGTGGTGGGGCCGTGGAACCACGGCGGATGGGCGCGCAGCGACGGAGAAAGCCTGGGGCGGGTGAAATTCGGGAGCGCGACGAGCAAATATTTTCGCGCGAATGTGCAGGCGAAATGGTTCGCGCACTGGCTAAAGGACAAAGGCGAGTTGCCGTTCAAGAAAGCGCTGACGTTCCAGACGGGGACGAACCAGTGGGTGCCGTTCGATGCCTGGCCGCCGAAAGAAAATGTAAGCGAGAAAAAACTTTATTTTGGCGCTGATGGAAAATTGTCGTTTGATGCGCCGGAAGAAACGGGAGCGGAGGCATTCGATAGTTATATTTCGGATCCCGCGCATCCGGTGCCGTACCGCCACCGTCCCGTGGAGGAAACATATGGTCCGGGGAGCCACTGGTACACGTGGTTGGTCGAGGATCAGCGGTTTGTGGATTCGCGGCCGGACACGGTGAATTGGTCGACGGGCGCGCTGGATCATGACGTGTGCGTGGCGGGGGACATTGTGGCGCATCTTTACGCCTCTACGACGGGAAGCGACAGCGACTGGGTGGCGAAGCTGATTGATGTGTATCCGGAGGAATACAAAGCGGAGCCGTCGATGGGCGGATATGAGTTGATGATTGCGGATGAAGTGTTTCGCGGGCGTTTCCGCAACAGCTTCGAAAAACCGGAAGCGATTGTGCCGAATCAGGTGACTCCGTACACGATTGATTTGCACACGAACGATCACTGTTTTCTGAAAGGGCACCGCATTATGGTGCAGGTGCAGAGCACGTGGTTTCCGATTATCGATCGCAATCCGCAGAAATTTGTGCCGAGTATTTTTAAGGCGAAAGCGAGCGATTACATCAAGGCGACGCAGCGGATTTACCGTTCGAGGAAGTATCCGTCGAACGTGGAAATATCGGTGGTGCAGCGCTGATGCGCGTTATCGTGGTCTAGGTCTCCGAACAACATGAGAAAGAAAAAACAGATTCCTCGCCGAATGCTGGCCGCATTCGCTCGGAATGACAATAGGGAGAAGGAGGGAACGTGAACGGACGAGTGGATATGGGCATGGTGACGACTGCGTTCGAGCTTCCGGGATATCGCATTGTGCGAACCCAGGGATTGGTACGCGGGATCATTGTGCGTTCGCGGAGCATTTTTGGAAATATCGGCGCGTCGCTACAGACGATTGTGGGCGGAAACATCACGCTGTTCACGGACATGTGTGAAAAGACGCGGGAGGATGCCTTGGAGTTGCTGATGGAGCACGCGGCGGAGCGCGGCGGGAACGCGATTATCGGCGTGCGTTACGATGCAAACGAAATCATGCAAGGCGTGACGGAAGTGCTGGCGTATGGGACGGCAGTCGTGGTGGAACGCGCAGCGTAACGACGGCCGAGACAATTGCGGAGTAGGCGCCCGGCTAATCCGTTTTCAGGCGGGCGAGCTGTTCGGGCGAGAGGCCGCGCAGCAGTTCGAGGAAAACCCCGTTGGTCCAGCCGAAGCCGATTTGATTGGTGGTGTAACCGGCGCGAATATGCGTGACCGATTCGCGCGTCACGACGTCATATTTTTCGCGGATGTGTTTCTCGGATTCAAAATCCTTGAGGATCATGCTGAGGAATTCGTACGAGATGCGATCGGCGGCGGCCGTATAGCCATAGCGCCGAACTCCCTGGACCGCGATTAATTGAAGGGGAGCCCAGCCGTAGGGATAATCCCACTGCGCGCCGCTGTCGTTGCGGCTGGTAGTCAGGCCGCCGGGTTCTTCGAATAGAGAAAGCTTCGCAGCGACGGCTTTCGCTTGCTCTTTCGTGGCCAGCCCCACCCACAAAGGATAGAACGCAGTCACAAAATCATATGAAGAGAGAGCCCGTGTCTGAAAATTATAATCGTAGAAAAGGCCAGCCTTCGCATTCCATAAATGTTTGCTGATATTCCCGCGGCGTTGCAGCGCCTTCTGCTTCCATTGTGCGGCTTCTGACTGTTTCCCTAGCAGGGCGCTGATTTCGGCGAGATCGAGCTCCGTTTTATACAGCAAGCTATTCAAGCAAACGGGGGCATAGTGGTGCGTTTCATCGCCATAGGGGCCGAAGCGGAATGACACGTCAAAACCCGATTCGCGCATGCTGCGATCGCCCTTGTAATAATCGGAAGTAAGGGCAACGCGATGTTCCTGGCAATCCTTGCCGCGGGCGACGGTTGTCACTTTCGAGCCGCAGACAAACAGCTCGTAAATCGCACCGATCGCCGATGCGGCCGGATGGCCGGCGTCCACGCTGACCATTTGGCCGTGATTATCGCCCGGATGCATCAGGAAATATTCGGCAACTTCACGATAATAATGGCTCGGATCGTCCAAAATTTCCGGCACTGGACCGTTGCCGCGGTCGAAATACCGCGAAAGACCCGTGTCACCCGCGAGATGCGGAGGGGAAGTCCACTGAGCGTAGTCGGTACGCGCACGGGCATAGCCTTTTTCGAGCCACGATTTGTCGGCATGTCCCGCGGCTTTTTCCGCCTCGTACACGGCGAGGATCATCGAAGTGAGGAATGGCGGCTGCGAACGCGTGAGGTAGTAGGTGCGATTGGCGTTGAGCACTCCTCCGTAATGTTCGATTTCAAAGAAAAAGTTGTCCACCATTCCTTTCGCGAGCGTCACGCGGTTCTCGCGCAGCAGCCCTAGAATGATGAAGTAACTGTCCCATCCATACATTTCGTTGAATTGGCCGCCGGGAACGACGTACGGATTGGGAAGATACAGCAATCCTTCGGGGCCGATTTTTTCGGAATCGAGCTGGCCCGGCTCTGTGATCTTCGCAGGCAGGTGCCTAACGCGCACGTGGCAGCGCGCGGCCATCTCCTTTACATCGGGCGGCTCCGCAAATTCCGCGGGAAGATAAAGGAAAGGCTCGCCCTTGGTTTTCACGTCTTCCAAGGTCTTGCACACATCGACTGAGCGCGTCAGATGGTCCCACGCAGTGTGAATGTATTGTCTAACGTTGTCGAAAGATGACGACTTTTCAGTCATAGGAGATTGGCCGCTCCGCGATTTGGATGCGGTGTAGTGAGCGAGGCGCTTCGTGCGCAAGCGGGCCATTCCCGGCATATTCGGCGCCGCGAGGACCGCCAGCATCGTAGCACAGCAGAACGCGCTGGCTTTTGCATGAGACATCGTCATTCTTCCGGAAGAATACTTCCTCCTGTTTCCGATCGGGCCGGGCCGAGTTCCGTTCAATTTCCCGTTCGATCCCCATTCAATTCCACTGCTCTGCAGATTACTCCTTTATGGGCGGCCACAAAACGGCCAACGTGTTTCGCTGCTATGATATAGTTGTTTCATCAGGCATACACGCGGCAATGACTGCTGTGGAGCAAATGAGCAGGTCGAACCGACACTCGATGGAAGAATTCCGGAAATGGGTTAGGTTTGGGCCGAGTTGCGCCACGAAATGCCCGCAAATCGTTGAAGGCCCGTAGCTCAGTTGGTTAGAGCGCTACCTTGACACGGTAGCGTTCTGGACCTTGCGAACGGTTAGAATTTTGGGTCTAATCGCTTCGGACGGAAATGTCACCCCAAATCCTAAAGGCCCGTAGCTCAGTTGGTTAGAGCGCGTCCTTGACACGGACGAGGTCTGCGGTTCGAGTCCGCACGGGCCTACCATTTCAAGATTACGCTCCATTTTCTACCTGTGTTTTCCTACCAGCATTTGTTTCTTACTGCACAAGCCTGGATTCGAAACGTTCCAGAGCCGCGCGCTTCGCGGCATCCTGCGCGTGCGTGTAGATGCCCAACGTGATGTCGGGTTTTGCGTGTCGTAGGATTCCCTGGGCCGTTTTCGGATCCACTTGTTCCTCGGTAATCAGTACGGTTGCCAACGAGTGGCGGAAAGCGTGAAGGCCCGCTCGCCCCTTGTACGCCTCGTCAATCAAGCCATAATTAATGAAGCGTGGGCGGATGTAGTCCTTCACGAACTGGCTTCCCGAAATCGGCTTCGCGCCCTTCAGCTTGAAGCTCGGGAACACCCAATCCGTCGCGGCTGCATATGGCGTCTCGCAGTGCCATTCCAACAAGAAGTCAGTGGCCCGCTTGCCTATTACCACTGGCTTGCGGCTTTCCTCGCTCTTGCCGTCACCAATCTGACCGCAGCGCCAAGTACGATTCAGGCGAATCGTCCTACCGGTGAAGTCAATATCGCCCCAGCGCAGGCCCAGGAGCTCGCTCGCGCGC
This sequence comes from Candidatus Acidiferrales bacterium, assembly GCA_035943235.1. Taxonomy (GTDB): domain Bacteria; phylum Acidobacteriota; class Terriglobia; order Acidiferrales; family UBA7541; genus DAHUXN01. The sequence goes on along the minus strand of DASZCH010000081.1, from coordinate 639 downwards.
ATCCCCGTACCCGCAGCCAGGAGCACCAGAGTGCGGTGCTTGACTGGCAACTCCATAGCGATTTTCCACGCGATCTCGGGAGGAACCACGATGGCCTTGCTCTTTCCCTTTGTCCCGATGCCCCTAATGTTGCAAGCTCTCACGGGGTTCAGGTTCGCAGGGACGAGTTCATTCTCCCCCCCATAAGCGTACAGCCGACCAAGAATTTGCTTGATCTTCTGAACGGTTTGGGCGGCCAGATTTTTCTCCTCGGCAATCGCCATGAACCACTTCTTGAGCTCCAGCACTCGAACCTCGTCCACGTAGGTCCCGCCCCAACGAACGATGATGTAATCGTTCAAGATTTTCTTGTGGAGTTCCTGCGTGGAGTACGCTTTGTGCAGAAGTTCTATCCTTCGATACGACGCAACTAGCGCCGCAATCGTCATTCGGCCGGCAAAACCAACCTGACGACGACGTTCTACCTCAGCCCACGCGTCTGTTTTCCGAGGAAACTTGCTGACCAGCCCAACCGTGCAGCAGGTTTCCACTCGCTCGCCGTCCAAGTCGCGGGTGACGTAGAAATGATGCAACCAAACATCTCCTTTCTTGCGGGGTACCTTCGTCAACCAACCTTTTCCTCTGTCTGCCATGTTTGCT
>DASZCH010000080.1:0-20753 GCA_035943235.1 Candidatus Acidiferrales bacterium | reverse complement strand
GACTGATTCCTGATTCGAGTCAAGTCGCGGCGCGCGCTTTCCAAATCCTTGGCGAAGTGGATCTATCCGATCCGCATCCGAATTCCTTCATCAAATTGTGGCTGTACAATCATCCCCCGTTGACGGAACGAGTGAATTATGCGCTGACATACAATCCGTGGGGCGAGGGCAAAGAACCTGAATTTGTGAAGTAATGCGAACGCGGTCCTGCGCAAACGCCTATGCACGGGCATGAATCTTCATACGAATGCCGCCGCGCGGGCGCAAGGTAACCAGCGGCTCCGGCACAATCGTTTGACCGGGTTCCAGTTCAAAGTGGAAGCGTTGCGCCAGTATGGCCGCAACCAAAGACGCTTCCATCAGCGCAAATCCCTGACCAATGCAACGGCGAGGTCCGCCTCCAAATGGAAAATAGGCGTGCGTGGGGAGACGCGCGGCCAATCCGTCCAGCCAGCGCTCCGGGCGAAACGCAACCGGTTCGGGGAAATAGCGCGGATCGCGATGCATCACCCACTGTGACATCAAAAGAGTGGTACCCGCCGGAAACGAATAGCCTCCGAGATCGAATGGCTCGATGGCCACGCGCGCGACGATATATGCGGGCGGGTAAAGGCGCAGCGACTCGCGAATTACGGCGTCGAGGTACGGAAGCGATTCGACGTCTTTCGCTTCGAGCAGTTGCGAGGCGCGATCAGCGAAAACGCGAGATAGTTCTTCATGCACATGTGCTTCAGCGACGGGATTTTGCGCCAGCAGATACCAGGTCCACGACAGCGTGAGCGCGGTGGTTTCGTGGCCGGCGAGAAAGAGCGTCATGGTTTCGTCGCGCAGTTGCCGCGGAGTCATTTGCGTGCCGTCTTCATCCATGGCAGAGATCAAGCGCGAAAGTAGATCGTTGCCTCCAGCGCCACGAGCGCGGCGCTCTTCAATCATGCGATAAACGAGCGAATCGAGATATTGAAACGCCGCGTTGGCGCGGCGATTCGCGGGCGTGGGAAAATTCTCCGGAATGCGGAGAGGCGAGCGGATGCGATGAATCTGAAAACGCATCACGTTGGTGAGATTTTCGCTCACGCGATCGGCTTCGGGGCCGAGGTCCATGCCAAAAAGCGTTTTGACCGCGATGCCGCAGGTGAGGCGCGACATTTCATCGGCAATGTCGCGAACTTCGCCGTGACGCCATTTCGCGGCGTACGCAATTGCGTGCTCTACCATTGTTGCAGCGTACTCGTTGACGCGCGTTTTCTGAAACGCGGGCTGCGCCAGACGCCGCTGGCGCCGCCAGAAGTCGCCTTCGCTATTGAGCAAACCATTGCCAAGCAGACGGCCCGTGGCTACTTTCGAGAGCGCGCTCTTGTGGAATTTGTGCTGCTGGACCACGAGCACTTGCTCGATCAGATCGGGATGATTGACGAGAAGACGACGTTGGCCGAAGGCCAGGGGCAGAGAGACCAGGTCGCCATAGTCGCGAGCACATCGCACAAATAGATTGAGGCCGTGCTTGCGCAGTTCGAGAGCGACGCCGACGAGCGGCTTTCCGCGGGGACCCGGTGGACGATTCGAGGTTGCGGGCATCCTGTTATGTTGCAGGGAGAGCACTCCCTGTTTACCTCTCCTTTTTACCTTAGCTCGGCGTGAAATGCATGACCGTTCGCATTGGAGCCGGTATGAGCTCGCGATATTCAATTTGCCAGAGCCCAATTTGTAATTGCCCGGGTGTCCGGTAAGATAGCCGAGCTCCGATGGCTGATCTGACATTCATTCAGGAGATCGCCGCGCCCGCGAAAGTGGTTGGCGCTTTTTTCGTGCCGCACCGCATGGGCGCGTGGTATGGGGCGGAGCTCGACTTGCAATTTGAAGTGCAGGGAGGCGCGAACGAGTTTCGCAACGGGTTGAAAGTGCGACTGCATGGGCGATTTGGGAAACGCGAGGTGTCGCACACGGCGGTGGTGACGGAATTCGAGCGCGGGCGCGTGCTCGAATGGCAATTTCAAGATGTTTACGGCGTCCGCGGTTTGCAGCGATGGGAAATCGAGGAGAGCGCAAACGGAACGCGGCTGCAAATGCGCGATCGCTACGAAATCCCAGGGCGCTTGGGTAAATTCCTTGACTGGCTGCTCACACGGCACTCTGTCGCACGGCGCGACCGCGGCGAATTGGCGCGGCTGAAACGGCTCGTGGAGCACACATAGAAATGTCGAGGAAAGTCGATCGGACAGTGGAGGCAAAGATGAATCGCACAGGGACAATGCCGGGAGCCGGGCGTAAGACAATCGCCGTGGCGCGAATTTTGACGGGAGTTATTTTCCTGTTTTTCGGCGAGTACAAGATTGCCGGGCCGGAGTTTGCGCACACAAGTTTCAGCGTGTGGGTCCGCGGCTGGTTGAGCCAGAATGAGCCGGTGGGATTTTACGGAGCATTCCTCGAGAAATTCGTGTTGGTGCATCCTGTTCTTTGCGCGAGGATTGTGGGCTGGGGCGAGCTGGCAATTGGAATCGCATTGGTGTTGGGCCTCTTTGTGCGCATCGCATCGGTGGGCGGCGCGATTCACATGATCAGTTTGGCGCTGGCTACGTGGTATGCGCCGGGGCATGGCGCGGCGCCGTGGAGATATCTCGGCGCGAATCTGGACCACATTCCGCTGCTATTTTTGTTCGCGATTTTCTTTGCGACACTCGCGGGAGAAACGTGGGGGCTGGACGGGCTGCGGGTCAGGGATCAGAAGAATAGAAGCGAGCCAGACTAGGTCCTCCAGGTAAAACGCCGAAGACCCCAAAAGGCGCGGCCAGACACATTGCCGGGCACACAGCGCGCCCAAGATGCTTTGATTGGTCGGGAGATGTCCATTTGTGACGACAACTGTCCGATTGTGGACGGTTGCGGCGGAGAAAATTCCACTTAGTCGTTCTGTTTCAATCGGATACAGTTGGTTCCCGCCTTGCTGCAAACCGTTTTGAACAACATACCAAAGTGCCGGCATTTCCATGCAAATATCAGGGCACATGCTTCAAATCGAGAGGGAGGACTAGAACGATGACTCAGAATTGCATCCGGCTCGCTGTTGTCGTGTATCTGATTGCTTCGCTGGCCGCAGGCGTGCCGACGTATGCGCAAGCGGTAAGCCCGCAGCAGGGCCAATCCCGACCGGCAGCGGCCGTGCCGCAAACGCCCGCGGCGATTTCATACCCGAGCCTTCTTGGGCTCCGGAACTACAGCAAAGGGAAGAGGGCTTTCCCGAATATTTTCGCGCCATACACACGCCAAAACATCGCCCACCCCGTTCTAACCAATGCGCCCACAATCTACAATCTCATCCAGGACGGGAAGCTGAACATCAGCCTGCAGGATGCGATTGCACTGGCGTTGCAGAATAACTTAGACATCGCTGTGTCTGAATACACGCCGTGGATTGACCAGACCAACCTTCTGCGAACGGAGGGTGGCGGAACGCCTCTCGGCTCGTTTGTTCTTGGTGGAGGCGGGGGAGGCAGCTTTGATCCAGTGATCTCGGCCAACACCAGCATTTCCTACGTCTCACAGACCGTGAACAATTCTTTAACGAGCGGCGTAGGCACGAGCGCGGGGGCTTTCACGCTGGCCACGCACAATTCCCAGTACAACGTAAGCTACACGCAAGAACTCCACACCGGTACGCTGTTCAGCGTCGCGCTCGATAACAGCAGGAGCTCGTCCAGTTCCTCGCAGAATTTCTTCAATCCCGCCGTTACTTCGAGCTTGTTCGTAGGTATTCAGCAACCTTTACTGAACGGTTTCGGACTCTTGCCGAATATGCGTTTTATTCTGGAGGCCAGGAACAATACCCAGGTCGGTAAGCTGCAATTCGAAGAGCAAATCATTACATCCGTGACGCAGGTGGAAACGCAGTATTGGATCCTCGTGCTTGACCGGCAGGCCGTGGACCTCGCCAAACAAACCCTAGCGGATTACCAACGGCTCTACGATGATGACCAACGGTTGCTGCACATCGGCACGGCGACTCCCGCCGATGTCGTCTTCGCGGAATCATTCATTGCCACGGGCAACCAGATCTTGATCGGCGCGCAAGCGAACGTGCAGGTGCAACAGGCTGTCTTGATCAACCTCCTCACAAAGGACCCTTCGGATTCGAGACTCAAAGGACTGGAGCTGGTCCCTACGACGCCGCTTGAGAACGCTCCTCAGGTTCCGAACATCTCGGTGGACGATGCCGTTAAGGAAGCGTGGGCCGACCGGCCGGAGTTGAAGATTGACGAACTCACGTTGAAGAACGACTCCGTCGAAACTCGCGCCACGAAGAACGCGCTTCTGCCCAACCTGACTTTGTCCGGGACTTACACGAGCGTAGGCTTGAGCGGAAATACGCCGGGCGCTTTCATTACCAACGGGACATTCTCGCCGAATATCGGGACACCCATCGTCGACCAGAACGGCAATCCAGTGACCTTCAATGGCGTGCCCACGTTCATTGGCGTTCCGAACGGAACAATCGGCGCGGTAGTTCCGGGAGGAATCAGCAACGCTTTCTCCCAGATCTTTCATAACAGGTCGCCACAGTATGCCGCGACCTTGAATTTAAATCTCCCGCTGCGCAACCGCTCCGCGCAGGCGGCGAACGCACAGGCTCAACTCAATGAACGTCAGGAGCAAACTGTGCATCAACGCAATCGAAACACAGTTTTCTCGAACGTCACCGAGGCGTTCGCTCAAGTGAATCTGGATGCGGCGCAGGTAAATGCGGCAGTAAAGGCGACGCAGCTTGCACAACAGTCTTACGACTATGAATTGAAGAAGTTCAATTTCGGCAACACGACCACCTTCCTCGTGGTCCAGTATGCCTCCATCCTGAATGGAGCGAAGCTAAGCGAACTGCAGGCCAAAACAAATTTCGAAATCGCGCTCGCTACTTTCAATCAGGCCCTCGGACGCACTTTGAGCGCCAATAACATCACCATTGCCGGCAATGGCAGCCATGGCCCCGACTTCCTTACAAGAGCACCACTGATTCCCGGGACAATTGATGGGCGCGTGGTCGGCAGTGAATTCGCCGGTGGTGAGATGCGTTAATAAAAGTTACAAGTTCAGAGAAAATTCTGCACGGAGAATTTACTCCACGATGATGCGGAGGAATTTCTTCTTGCCGGCGCGAAGGAGGAAGGAAGCTGGTTGCGAGAGGTCGATTTCTTTTTTTACATCGTCGATGCGCTGGCCGCCGATTTCGACGCCACCCTGCTTGATGAGGCGCTCGGCTTCACTGCGCGAGGGCGCGAGATCCAATTCGACGAGGAGCGCGCCTAAACGCGTCGATTCGCCGCGCGGCAACTTGCGAATTGGCGCATCCTCGGGAGTCTGCCGATTGCGGAAGACGCGCTGAAATTCGTCCTTCGCGGCGCGGGCGGCATCTTCGCCGTGGAAATTGGCGATGATGGTGTGGGCGAGCTGCATTTTCGCATCCATGGGATGGAGGACGCCTGTGCGCACTTCTTCTTTTAAGCGGACGATGACCGGCGAAGAGAAATCCGTCAGCAGTTCGTAGTAGCGCCACATCAAATCGTCCGAGATGGACATGAGCTTGCCGAACATTTGCGCGGGCGGTTCTGTGATGCCGACGTAATTGCCCAGTGTCTTGGACATCTTTTTCGCGCCGTCGAGGCCGACGAGAATGGGCATGGTGAAAACGACCTGGGGAGACACCCCGTACTCGCGTTGGATTTCACGGTGAACGAGGATATTGAACTTCTGCTCGGTGGCGCCGAGTTCGACGTCGGATTTGAGTTCGACGGCGTCGCAGGCGGTGAGCAACGGGTAAAGCAGTTCGTGAACGGAAATCGGCAGATTTTTCTCGAGGCGCGAACGGAAATCCTCCCGTTCAAGCATGCGCGCCAGGCGATAGTGGCCGCACAACCGCACCACGTCATAACTCGACATTTTGCCGAGCCATTCGCTGTTGTAGCGGACTTCAGTTTTTTGCGGATCGAGAATTTTGTAGACCTGCTCGAGATAGGTTTTGGCGTTCGCGTCCACTTGCTCACGCGTCAGCGGAGGGCGCGTCTCGGATTGTCCCGTGGGGTCGCCGATCATCGCGGAAAAATCGCCGATGAGGAAAATGGCGGTATGGCCCATGTCCTGAAAATGTTTCAGCTTGCGCAGAACGACGGTGTGGCCGAGATGAATATCGGGCGCGGTGGGATCAACGCCGAGATAGACGCGCAGCGGCTTGCCGGTTTTCGCGGATTGTTCGAGCTTCGCGCGAAGTTCAGCCTCGGAAATGATTTCGGCCGCGCCTTTGCGGAGGTAGGCGAGCTGGTCGTCGATGGATTTCGCGGGGACTGATTTTGCTGAGCCCGCGGCGGATTTGCGCTGTTCGTCAGACATGTTTTTTTGCGGCGTTTCGCGCGGCATCCTTTGGGGTCAGGGCGTCGGAAAGAATTATGACGCGGCGGCCGTCAATGCGGAAGCGGCCTTCGAGCACGATGCGCACGGCTTCGGAATAGATGCGGTGCTCTTCGGCGAGGATGCGCTCGGAGAGCGAATCGACCGTGTCGTCGTCGCGAATCGGGACAGCAGCCTGCAAGATGATGGGACCGGCGTCGAGAGTTTCGTCGACAAAGTGCACTGTGCATCCCGCGAATTTCACGCCGTGCTCGAGCGCTTGGCGTTGCGATTCGAGGCCCGGAAACGCAGGCAGCAGCGACGGATGAATATTCAAGATGTGCCCGCGAAAGGCTTGCACAAAATAGGGCGAAAGTAGGCGCATATAGCCGGCCAGGCAGACAAGGTCAATTTTCTTCTCCTGGAGGACGGTGACGACCTGACGGTCATAGATTTCGCGCTCGAGACCTTTCGACGGAATGACACGCGCGTCGATGCCACGGGCCCGGGCGCGCTCGATGCCGGGAGCGCCTTCGCGATGGCTGATGACGAGGACGATCTCGGCGTTGGGAATGCGGCCCGCCGCCACACTGTCTGCGAGCGCCTCGAAATTCGAGCCGCGGCCCGAAAGCAGCACGCCAATGCGCTTCTTCATAAGCGAGCGAAGTTAGCACAATTTTCGCAAGGGGCAAAACTGGGCCATGAGTGCTTGTACTCGGAAAACGAGACGCCGCTGCGGCCTCTTGACCGATAATGGCTTGACATCACCCAGAAGGGTGGGCATCCTGCCGCGAAACGAAATTTCCGAGGAGGTTCGCAATGAAGAAGATGGTGCACTCCGCAATAATCGCACTGGGCTGTACTGTGATGCTTGGACTCAGTATCGTCTCGTGCGCGCGAAAAAGCACGGTAGACACAACGGCCGAAGAAAAAGTGATGCAAGCGGTGCAGGCGCAGGACGAAGCAGATATTCGCGCAATCGATGCTGCCTGGGCCAAGGCGGCCGCGTCGAAAGACCCGGACCAAACTACTTCTCCTTATGCCGAAAATGGAACTTTGCTGGCGCCAGGCGCGCCTGTCGCCTCCGGCAAAGACGCCATTCGCAAAACGTGGGCTGGGTTGATGGCGACTCCGGGTTTTGCGCTGACATTCGCGCCCACCAAGATCGAAGTTTCAAAAAGCGGCGATTCCGCTTACGAACTGGGGGACTACCAGCTCACCACGAATGGCAAGAACGGAAAACCGCAGACGGTCAAGGCAAAGTATGTGGTGGTGTGGGGCAAACAGGCCGACGGCACGTGGAAGGTTTTGGTGGATGCGCCGACAACAACGCAGTAGATTCAAACACGAGACGACGAACGGGCACGCAACACACTGCGAATCGCGCTTGACCGACGGAACGAAAGTGGTCGAATTAGTGTTGCGCGGAAGGCGCCCGGCGAGTGTTTGTATTCTAATGAAGAGGTAAAGCCCCGGAAAATATGACGCGTGGTTTGCCGGCGGGCGCGGCTTCAATGCGTCCGATGCGAAAAAAACGCTCACGGCGGCGTTTCATCTCGGACTCGACCTTCTTTACGTTTTTCGGCGGGACAATCAGGATCATTCCAATCCCCATGTTGAATGTGCGCAGGAGTTCGTCCGTTTCGATTTTTCCGATTCGCGCGAGGTAACGAAAGATTGGCAGGACGGGCCATGAGCCCAACTCAATGGCGGCTTGGACGTTGCGCGGCAAGACGCGGGGGAGATTGCCGGGAATGCCGCCGCCGGTGATGTGGGCCATGCCCGTGAGCCAATCGCGCGTGACAACTCGCTTAAGCATGGGCCAGTAGCAACGATGTGGCTTCAGGAGTTCCGCGGCGATTTTGTTGCTGATCTCGGCGACGTAAGAATCCGGCTTCAGACGCGCCACATCGAAGACAAGCTTGCGCGCAAGGGAATAGCCGTTGGTGTGCAGACCGCTCGAAGGAAGCGCTATCAGCAGGTCGCCTGGGCGGACGCGGCGCGGGTCAGATTGATGCCCGCGCTCGACAACTCCCACGATGAAACCCGCCAGGTCGTATTCGCCGGGGGCGTACATATCCGGCATCTCGGCCGTTTCACCGCCGATCAGCGCGCAGCCCGCCTGGCGCGAGGCGCGGCTCATGCCATCGAGAATCTGCTCGACAACGCGCGGATCAATGCGGCTCATCGCGAGATAGTCGAGGAAAAAAAGCGGCGCGGCGCCCTGCGTGAGGATGTCGTTGACGCAATGATTGACGATGTCGGCGCCGACCGTCGAATGAACGCCCGCAGCCGAAGCGATTTTCAGCTTTGTGCCTACGCCGTCAGCGCTGGCGACAAGCACGGGATCGCGCCAGCGTTTCGGGTCCAGATGATAGAGCGAGCCGAAGCCGCCGATGGGCGCGAGAACGGCGCGATTGAACGTGTGGCCGGCAAGGTGGCGGATGCGCTGCTTGGCTTCTTCCGCCCTTAAAATATCGACTCCGGCATCAGCGTAACGCATGGCCCTGCTTCCCGTAGAAATTGGCTTCCCATTCAAAATGTATGGAACAACCGGCGCCAGCGCATCTCGCTTGGATGGGCCAAAACGCTCACATACGTGCCCAGACGATCGCCGATGTGCCCAGGCTCCCACACTTCGTCGGGAGCCTTGATGGACATGTAAATGAACAGAGGCGTGCCGATGATGTTGCGGCGCGGAACGAAGCCCCAGTAACGGCTGTCGTCGGAATCATCGCGATTGTCGCCCATCGCGAAATAACAATTGGGCGGGACGATAAGCTGGCCGTTTTTTATGTACGTGTGAAGGTTCGACGCCCATATCGGCCTGATCCCTCCGAAGAGATTGTCTCCGGTGGGCGGGAAATTCTCGACAGGGCTTGAAGCGTCGGAGGGATCGCGCTTGACGTAAGGCTCACTTAGCCGCTGGCCGTTCACGTAGACGACGCCCTGACGGATGCTGATGGCGTCGCCAGGAACTCCGATGACGCGCTTGATGAAATCTTCACTCTGCGCCGCTTCCGGAGGCGCCTCGAAAACAATAATTTGCTGGCGCTTGGGATTGCGCCACAGCGGAAAGTGGTGCTCCGTGAACGGAATGCCCACATCATAGCCGAGGAGGTCGACGATGAGGTGATCGCCGATCAGGATCGTATCTTCCATCGAGGCGCTGGGAATCACACGCGCCTGCACGATCATCGATTCAATCACCAGGAAAGCAAGAATGACCCAGAACCATGAGATCAGCTCGCGTTGGATTTTGTCGGCGGTCGTTTGTGCGGGACGCGCGGGCTTCGACTTGCTTTTTGCATTTCTCAACTTCGCAGCGGCCACTATTGGGTCTCCACGTTAGAGCGGCCGGAACAGCCGGTGCCAGCGGACCTCGCTGGGGTGAAAGAAGATGGTCAGATAAGTGCCAAGACGCTCACCCATATGGCCGGGTTGCCAAACGCCGTCAGGCGCGTTGATGGACATGAAAATGAACCAGGGAGTTGCAATGACATTTCTTCGCGGAACGAAACCCCAGTAACGGCTGTCATAAGAATCACCACGATTGTCGCCCATGACGAAATAATTGTTGGGCGGCACGATGAGCTTGCCATTGACAACATACTTGTGCAGGTCCGCCGCCCACTCCGGCGTGAGTCCCTGGAAAAACCCGTTGTTCGCGGGAGGGAAATTTTCGACGGAACTGGCCATCGCATCGGGGTCGCGCAAAACATACGGCTCGTTCAGGCGTTTTCCGTTGACGTAGACAATTCCGTCGCGAATGTTAATCGCGTCGCCGGGAACACCGATTACACGCTTGATCAGATCTTCCGAATGAGTGAGCGGCGATTCGAGAACGATAATCTGCTGGCGTTTTGGATTACGCCATAGCGGAATGTGCAACTCCGTGTACGGAACGCAAAGAGCGTATCCAAGCGGGCTGACGATCATGTGGTCGCCGATTAGAACCGTGTTTTCCATCGAACCGCTGGGGATCAGGCGGCTTTGCGCGACGGCTCCTTCGACCACGAAAAGGGCGAGGAAGAGCCAGACCCAAGAGACAATCTCCCGCAGCAGCCGCTGGCGCATTATTTTTGCGCGCTCGATTTTCGTCTCGTCCAATTGAACAGCTTCAACAGCCACGATGTGCCTCCACTTCGAGTTGGACAAGCTCGGTCGGATAAACACCGGTGTAGCAGGCAGTGCAGAATTTGCCGTCGTTGTCCTCGACGGCGGCGCGCAAGCTTTCTAAGGAAAGATAGCCGAGCGAATCAGCGCCAATGAATTGGCGAATTTGCTCGATCGATTTTTGCGCGCCGATCAGTTCCAGCTTGGTGGGCGTGTCGATGCCGTAATGACACGGGGAAACCGTCGGCGGGCAACTGATGCGCATGTGAACTTCGGCGACGCCGGACTCGCGCATCATGCGCACGATTTTCCGGCTGGTGGTGCCGCGCACAATGGAGTCGTCGACGAGCACCACTCGCCGGCCTTCGAGCAAGCGGCGCACCGGATTCAGTTTCAGGCGCACGCCGAAATCGCGAATGGCCTGCGAAGGCTCGATGAACGTGCGTCCGATGTAATGATTGCGAATCAGGCCCATGCGGAACGGGATGCCGGATTCGCTGGCGTATCCGATGGCCGCAGGCACGCCCGAATCGGGCACGGGCACGACCATGTCCGCGATTGCAGGATGTTCGCGGGCCAGCAAACGGCCCAATCGTTCGCGGGTGGGATTCACCGGCCGGCCGAAAACAACGCTATCCGGCCGCGCGAAATAAACGTGCTCGAAGATGCAGTATTGGTGCTGCTTTTCTGGCGCGAAATGAATGGACTCGATGCCGCTTTTTGAGATGCGCAACATCTCGCCGGGTTCAACGTCGCGAACGTATTCCGCGCCGATCAAATCGAAGGCGCAAGTTTCCGAGCCGACAACCCAGGCGTCGCCGAGGCGTCCAAGAGCGAGCGGACGAAATCCGCGCGGATCGCGAATCGCGAAAATTTCGTCGCGCGTGAGAATTAAAAGCGAGTAAGCGCCTTCGACCTGACCGAGCGCGTCGGCGATCGCTCCCGCGAGGTTGCCGACTTTGCTGCGCGCGACAAGATGGACGATGACTTCCGTGTCGCTGGTGGTTTGGAAGATGGAGCCTTTGTGCTCCAGGTTGCGGCGCAGTTCGAGGGCGTTGGTCAGGTTGCCGTTGTGCGCGAGGGCGAGCTTGCCTTTATTGCAATCGGAGGCGAGCGGCTGGGCGTTCGTCAGCGTGGTATCGCCCGCGGTGGAATAGCGCGTGTGACCGATCGCCGCGGCTCCGGGGAGGCGTGCAATCACGTCCGGAGTAAATAATTCCTGAACGAGACCCATGCCCCTTTCGACGCGCAGTTGCACGCCTTCGGTAGCAGCGATGCCGGCCGATTCCTGCCCGCGATGCTGCAAAGCGTAGAGACCAAGATAGGTGAGCTTCGCGGCCTCTTCGTTGCCGAAAACGCCGAATACGCCGCACTCGTCGTGGAAATGGTCGTCGTCGAGTTGGACCAACCGAGTCACGAGATAGGATTTCCTTGTCCGTTCGCGTCCGTGAGTGCTTTTCTCTTGAGCTGCCGGGCTACCTCCGCCAGAGACCAAATCAGCGTACACGAAAAGGGTATCCCATAGAGTACCTGCACTTGCCATTCATCGGGCTCGGGCCAAGTGACAACGGCGAACAGAACCACTGAGACGCTAAGAGCACTCACAACGGCCGTGAGGTACACGGCCCAGAGTTTTCGTTCAAACAAACCATACGCTACAACAAGAAAAATGATGCCAGAGACAGCGAAAAATGAAGTCGTGAAATACAAATCTCTAACATCTGAAGCAGGCCAACCACCGAATCTGACTAGATCAGGTAGATTGCCCGCTAGGCCACCGATCGCGATCAACACCATCGCTCCCCCGAAACACAGGAAGCAATCTCGGGAAAGTCTGCGGCCCCAGTTGAGAAGCTGGCTCATCATGGGCTCTTGAGTGCTTTGCCGAGCGACTCGGTCCAGATTTGGCGAAGCGAATCCACTGCGGCGCGAACGCGAGGCTGACCGTTCAGTTGGATGCAGAATTGGCCGCGAGTGACTTTGCCGATTTCGTGCGCTTCGACCTTATATTGTGCCGCAATCGCGAGCACGCGGGCAAGCGAAGCCGAAGATGATGTAACGATGGCGCGCGCCCCCGTTTCAGCGAAAAGAGCAAATTCAATCGACTGGGCGGTTTTGAGCGAAACTTCGGCGGAGAGATTATCCTTGCTCGCGAAACAGGATTCGGCGAGCGTGACGGCGAGGCCTCCATCGCTGACGTCATGGGCCGACGCGATCGCGCGTTCGCCGGCGAGGGCGACCAGGCAATCGATGAGGTTTTTCTCGGCGTTGAGGTCAATTGCGGGCGGCGCGCCGGCGACGACACCGTGAATCGTTTTGGAGTATTCGGAGGATGAGAATTCGCGGCGTTGGAATCCTTCGTCGAGACTCGCGCCTGAGCGAGCGCCATCGAGGAGGATGATGACGTCGCCCTCGTGTTGAAAGGCCATGCCGAGAGCGCAATCCGCATCTTCGAGGATGCCGAGAACGCCGAGAACCGGCGTGGGGTAAATCGCGCGGCCGAGCGTTTCGTTGTAGAAACTGACGTTGCCGCCGGTGATAGGAACGTCGAGGGCGCGGCAGGCTTCGGCGATGCCGTCAATCGCATCGCTGAACTGCGCCATCACTTCCGGCTTTTCGGGGTTGCCGAAGTTGAGGCAATTCGTGGCGGCTACGGGACGCGCGCCGCTACAAGCGACATTGCGCGCGGCTTCGGCGACGGCGTGCATTGCGCCCATGCGCGGCGCGAGCTGGCACCAACGGCCGTTGCCGTCGGTTGCGAGCGCGAGGGCGCGTTTCGTTTCCTTGATGCGCACAATCGCCGCGTCGCCTGCGCCGGGACCGACGCGCGTGTTGGTGCGCACCATGTGGTCGTACTGCTCGAAGATCCATCGCTTTGAGGCAATCGCGGGCGAGGCAAGAAGCTTGCGGAAATTTTCGTTAAGGTCGACGTCTGCCGACGAAAATTTGATGAGAGGCGCGGAAGATTCGGGCGATTTTACCGGCACGATGGGACGCTTATAGACAGGGCCCTCCTCGGCGATGGCGTGCGCGGGAATGTCAGCGACGACATTTCCATTTTCGAGGATGCGCAAACGACCGTCTTCCGTGACGCGCCCGATTTCGACTGCGTCGAGTCCCCATTTGCGGAAGACTTCGAAGACTTGCTGTTCGCGGCCGCGCTCAGCGACGAGCAGCATACGCTCCTGCGATTCGCTGAGCATGATTTCGTACGGCGTCATGCCCGTTTCACGTTGCGGTACGCGCGCGAGTTCGATTTCGATTCCCATCGCGCCGCGCGAAGCCATCTCAGACGAAGAACTGGTCAGGCCCGCCGCACCCATGTCCTGAATGGCGACGACCGCGCCGGTGCGCATCACTTCGAGGCAGGCTTCGAGAAGCAATTTCTCCATGAAAGGATCGCCGACCTGCACGTTGGGGCGTTTCTGCTGAGATTCCTCGCTGAACTCGGCTGACGCGAGCAGCGACGCGCCGTGAATGCCGTCGCGGCCGGTTTTTGCACCGACATAAATCACCGGATTGCCTGCGCCGCGCGCGCGCGCGAAAAAAAGATCGTCGCGGCGCGCAATGCCGAGGGCGAGCGCGTTGACAAGCGGATTATTCGAATAGCACGGCTCGAATTGCACTTCGCCACCGACCGTAGGCACGCCGAAGCAGTTGCCGTAAAAGGCAATTCCGCCGACAACGCCATCGAGAATGCGCCGATTGCGCGCCGCTTCTTCCTCTGAAACGCCCGCGCCTGTTTCGAGCGGTCCGAAGCGGAGCGAATCGAGAACGGCGATGGGGCGCGCACCCATCGTAAAAATGTCGCGCAAAATGCCCCCGACGCCCGTTGCGGCGCCTTGATAAGGCTCGACGAAGCTCGGGTGGTTATGCGACTCGATTTTGAAGACGGCGACGAGGCCGTCGCCAATGTCCACGACTCCCGCGTTTTCGCCGGGGCCTTGCACGACGCGCGAGCCCGTGGTCGGCAGACGCTTCAGATGAACTTTGCTCGATTTGTAGGAGCAGTGCTCGCTCCACATCACACTGAAAACGCCGAGCTCGGTGATCGAAGGGTCGCGCCCGAGAATTTTTTGGACGCGCGCGAATTCCTCGGCGGTCAGGCCGTGCTCGGCGGCAACTTCAGCGGTGATTTTTATTTCCGTTCCAATCATTGCGAAGCCCTATTCGACACGAACAAAGTCGTAAACGACATTCCAGAGAAGATGCATTCCATCTTCATAGTTCTTGATCGGGATGCGTTCGTTATCGCCATGAACGCGCTCGTCATCTTCACGCGTAACGGCAAACGGCTCGAAGCCGTAGCTCACGATGCCTTTGTCGCGGAAAAAATGGGAATCGGTAAAACCGGCATCTACTGTCTGGACTAGACCTGCGCCGGGATCGAGTCCATGAACCGCTTTTTCGATGGAAGCGAACAGCGGAGTCTTCGTGGAGGAAGTGGCCGGCGGGAAATTCAAGATGACCGCGATTTTAATCGACGGATCATTGACGATGCCGCGAACCTTCGCGAGCCAACGGTCAATCGTCCAGCCAGGCAGTAAGCGGCAATCGAGTTCGGCGGTGGCCTCCGGCGGAATGATATTCGTCTTGTTCGAACCTTGCAGGCTGGTGATGGAAATCGTGTTCGTGAGCCGGGCGAGAATGTCCGGCCGCTTTTGGAGCAAATCGTAGGCATCCGGCTGGGCGAGGAAAGATTTGATGTTCAGAAAGCGGCTGCGCCACGGTTCGGGCTCGTAAGGGGCGTGGGTGCGCAGCATGACTTCTACAGGCGGCGTCAATTCAAGTGGCGGGTGGTACTGACGAATGCGATCGAGCGCGGCAACCAAGTGGTTCGGTGCGGAATCAGGAATGGGCACCGAGGCATGGCCCGCGCGGCCGGTGGCGGCCAATTTGAGCCAGGCCGGGGTTTTCTCCGTTGGGCCGACGCCGAAGTAAATTGGTTTGCCCGTCGCGTCAGAAAGTGACCCCGCCCCTTCGGTAAGCATGAAACCAGCGCCCGTGAGCCATTGCGGGCGGTTTTTCACGACCCAACCCGCGCCGAAATTTCCCCCAGCCTCTTCGTCGGCGGTGCCGACAAAAATCACGTCGCGGCGCAGCGGCACATGCAGGCGGTGGAGTTCGAGAAAGCTCAGCAACTGGAGGATGCCGAGTGACTTCATGTCTAGCGAGCCGCGGCCCCACAGGGAACCGTCACGGACAATACCGGCGAAGGGATCCACCGTCCAGTAAGCGCGGCTGACCGGCACGACGTCCATGTGATTCAGCAGGATCAAGGCGGGCCCGGAACCGTTGCCTTTCAGGCGAGCGACGATATTCCCGCGGCCGGCAGCGGATTCGGCAATGTCATAGGGTATTCCCTCAGCGCGAAAAATCTTCGCATACCATTGCGCGGCGAGAATTTCATTGCCGGGAGGATCTGTGGTGTTAACGGCGATGTATGAGGAAAGCTTTTGGACAGCTTCTTTTTGGAGCGCCGGCCAATCCGGAGATGCGGCGTTGGCGGACTGCGCGAGCACCGGCGAAGCCAGCGGAAACAGGGCGATCGAGACAAAAATGGAGCAGAGAAAAATCAGACGCCGCACGAAACCTCCTGAAGGAATGTACCGCACTAGGCCGGTACCGAGGCCTTCATCTCGGCGTTGCTTCGCGCAGAATGCGCCAGGCTGCTGACCATGGAGCGGAAAACAACGAGACCGTCGGCGGAGCCAAGCGAGGCTTCGACGGCGCGCTCCGGATGCGGCATCATGCCCATCACGTTGCGCTCGCGATTGCAGATGCCGGCGATTGCGGCAAGCGAACCATTGGGATTGGCGGAATCTTCGACATCGCCTTCGGGCGTGGTGTAGCGAAAAACGATCTGGCGATTGCGCTCCAGGTCGGCAAGCGTGGCTGGATCGCAGAAATAATTTCCTTCCATATGGGCGATGGGGACCTTCAAAACTTGGCCGGCTTGCGCGGCACAGGTGAAGGGCGTGTCCGTGTTTTCGACGCGGATATTCACGTGGCGGCAAATGAACCGCAAATCGCGGTTGCGCAGCATCGCGCCGGGCAGCAGGCCTGCTTCAAGAAGAATCTGAAATCCGTTGCAAATGCCGAGCACAAGGCCGCCGCGGCGCGCAAAGCGCTCGACGGCGCGCATCACGGGCGAAAAACGCGCGATGGCGCCGGTGCGAAGGTAGTCACCGAAAGCGAAGCCGCCGGGAAGAATGATGGCGTCACAGCCGGGAATTTGTTCGGAACGATGCCAGAGAAATTCTACGGACTCGCCAAGGACTGCGCCGATGGCGTGATACGCGTCGTCGTCGCAATTCGAACCGGGAAACACTACGACACCGAATTTCATTGCGCGGAATCTCCCCATCAAGATTCTAACACATCAGTGAGACTGGCTTGAGCGGCGAAATTCGGGAGAAGGGAGCGTCCGGAGTGGGGTTAACGCCGGTGAGATTTCTTTGTTGGCACGGAGGACTTGCGGCGGGGGTGGTCAGAAGGCTTCTTTGCGGTATCGCTATGCGGTTCCGAGGTTTTCGCGGAGGCTGATTTTGATTCTGATGACTTTGCGCGGCGGGCGGCGGCCCAGCCGGGCTTGTTGACTTGGCGTCCGCGCGCAATAGCCAGAGCATTGGCGGGAATATTTTCCGTGACGGTGGAACCGGCGGCGATGTATGCGCCGTCGCCGACGGTGATGGGTGCCACAAGCGCGGAGTCGCTGCCAACGAAGACGCGCTCGCCGATGTGCGTGGGGTTTTTCTTCGCGCCGTCGAAATTGCAGGTGATCGTGCCCGCGCCAATGTTGGTATCGCGGCCAATAGTCGCGTCGCCGAGGTAGGTGAGGTGCATGGCTTTGACGCCTTCGCCGAGGACGCTTTTCTTCACTTCGACAAAGTTTCCCACGCGTGCGCCCGAACGCAATTCCGCGCCTTCGCGGAGATGAGCGAAGGGGCCGACAATGACGCCGGAAGCAAGAAGGCTGGAAGTGATGACGGAATGCTGGCGAACGAGAACGTTGTCCGCAACCGTGGCGTCCGTAAGGATGCTGCCCGTTTGAATGGTGCAACGCGAGCCGATGCGAGTCGCGCTGAGCAGTTGCACGGCAGGCTCGATCACTGTGTCGTGCGCGATCTCGACGTCGGGATCAATCAACACCGTCTCAGGCAGATAAATGGTGACGCCCGCGTTCATCAGCGCCGCCGTTTTGCGCGCGCGGAAGGCGCGGTCGATTCCCGCGAGTTCGGCGCGCGTATTGCAGCCGAGTGTTTCCCTGGCATCGGCGGCCTCGACGGCGAGCACGCGCTCGCCCTTTTGATTCAGCATGGCAATCGTGTCAGTGAGGTAAAGCTCGCGATGTGCGTTGTCCGGGCGCAGCTCGGCGAGGCAGGGCCAGAGCTTGTCGAGCGAGAAACAATAAATACTGGAATTGACTTCATGAATTTCGCGTTCGGCGGCGCTCGCGGATTTGTCTTCGACAATTGCGGCAACGCTGCCGTCGGGCTTCCTTACAATGCGGCCGTAACCGGCGGGATTGTCGAGCCGCGCGGTCAGAATTGTGGCGGCGGCACGGCCTGACTGATGCGCGTCGAGAAGGGCTTGCAATGTTTGCGTGCGAATCAGCGGAGCGTCACCGGGAAGGACGATGGCGAGGTGCGCCGTCGGGTCGATTGCCGCGCGCGCAATGAGCATTGCATGGCCGGTGCCGTTTTGCGGACGTTGCAGCACGGTGGAAGCGCCGAGCGGCGCGACGGCGTTGCGCACGTCCTCGGCCTGATGTCCCACGACGACGAGAATATTTTTTGCGAGCGGCCGGCAGACGCGCACTACGTGCTCGACGAGCGGGCGGCCTCCGGCGCGATGCAGCACCTTGGCGACGTCCGACTTCAGGCGCGTCCCTTTACCCGCGGCAAGAATCACGATGGTGAGATCGTTCGTCGCCATGAACTTGTTATTGTCTCTTTACCATTGCAGTTTGGCAATCAAGCGGCTCGCGGTGTTTTCCATTCTTGAAAGTGCGAAATAGTCCGAAAAGGGTGCCTAATTCTTTTTGAATGTTCTGGGAATCTTTGGTCGCTCAATCGGCGTGGACGGGAGAAGCGTCTTCGAGGGCGTGCGCGGCAGAGTCTGATGCGGCGGTCTCGTTGGTCTCGATCCAGTGGGAAGGTTCGGCGAGAAGTTTGGAGACGAGACGCGTGTGCAGAGCGTGGCCCGCTTTGTGCGCCACGACCAGCGCCTGAAGCGGCAGGCCGATCAATGCGAGGTCGCCGATCAGGTCGAGCGCTTTGTGGCGGCTGAATTCGTTCGAGAAGCGCAAACTTCCTTCAAGAAGACCGTCCGGCGTGAGCACGATAGCGTTTTCGAGCGAGCCGCCGCGAATCAGTCCCATCGCGCGCAGGCGTTCGATGTCTTCCGTGAACGTAAAGGTGCGAGCGGAGGCAAGTTCGCGGGAGAATGTATCACGCGATACAACGATTTCCGTCTCCTGCTGACCAATCATTGGGTGCGGAAAGTCGATGTAGCAGCGGACGCGGAATTCATTGGCAGGATAAATGCCGATGCGGCGGTCGCCTTCGGAAATTTCAAGGGGCGTCACCACCTTCAGATAACGGCGACGGCGGCGAAGTTGTCGAACGCCCGCGCGATCGAGAAGGTCCATGAACGGATGCGCCGAGCCGTCGAGAATGGGCAGTTCGAGCGCATCGATTTCCACGTAGACATTGTCGATGCCGCAAGAATAGAGCGCCGCGAGCAAATGCTCGGTGGTGGAGAGAAGCACGCCATTTTTCATCAAGCTGGTGGCGTAGCTGACGCGCGCGACGTTGCGTCCGTGCGCCTCAATTTCGAAATTGTCGAGGTCGACCCGGCGAAAGACGATGCCCGTGTCCGGTGGCGCAGGAACGAGGCGAATGTGCGAGCGGACAGCGGTATGAAGGCCGACGCCTTCTGTTTCGACGGGACGCTGGATTGAGAGCTGGTAACTCAAGCTATTATCACTAGCACCTTGTATGCCGAATACGATGCTATTTAGCACAATGTTATCTGTTGTTTAGCTAGGTATGGTCCATAAAAAATAAAGGGGCTGTTGTAAATATACAACAGTTAGTCCCAGCACTGTGGCGCGCGGGTTACGGGGTTGCGAGTGCGCAAAAATTGGCTTTGCGCAACCGACCGCCCCCGAAGCCGGCTGGCTCAACTTGTGTGGTGCGCCGATGGCAGGTAGAATGACGGTTCGGACAAATTCTGGTGCAGACACCGTTCCCCATCCTAACGAATCCTCCCGCGGCGCCGCCCGACCCCGGAGCGCATCCGCGACCGCCGTGGCTGCGCGTGAAATTTTTCGGCGGGCCAAATTACCAGGAATTGAAGCGCATCATGCGCACGCTCGATCTGCACACCGTGTGCGAGAGCGCGCGCTGCCCGAACATGGGCGAATGTTGGGACCATCGCACGGCTACGTTCATGATTTTGGGCAACATTTGCACGCGCGCGTGCGGATTTTGCGCCGTACCTTCGGGGAAACCGCTGGGCGCGCCGGATCAGGATGAGCCTGAGCGCGTAGCGGAAGCCGCGGCAAAAATGGGCCTGCGCTACGCGGTGGTCACTTCAGTGAATCGCGACGATCAAGCGGACGGTGGTGCGGAAATCTTCGCGCGGACGATTCTCCAGATTCGCGAACGCGTGCCGGGCTGCAAAGTCGAAGTCCTGATTCCGGATTTTCGCGGGAACTGGGACGCGCTAGGAACGGTAATCGCTGCGCGTCCCGAAGTGTTGAATCACAATATGGAGACGGTGCCGCGGCTTTACCGGCACGTGCGCAAAGGCGCGGTATACGAGAGGTCGCTGGAATTATTGCGGCGCGCGAAGGAAATGTCGCGTGAGATGTCCACACCGATACCCACGAAAACTGGAATGATGCTCGGGCTGGGCGAAGAGCGCGAGGAAGTGCTCAGCGCAATGCAGGACATCGCCGCGCAGGGCGTAAATATCCTAACGCTGGGGCAATACTTGCAGCCGACGCGAGAGCATTTGCCCGTCGCGCGCTTTGTGCATCCCGACGAATTCGCGGAGTACAAGCGCCTCGGCGAAGAAATGGGCTTCAACCACGTGGAAGCCGGGCCGCTCGTACGTTCCTCGTATCACGCCTTCGAGCAAGAAGAAGCCGCCCGCTGCTAGTTCCTCGATATCGAAAGTAAAATTCGATCTGGAATAGAATCGTTCCGCCTTCGTTTCGTCATTCCATGATGCGGGGGTCGCGGGAGCGCGGAATCCAG
>DASZCH010000079.1:0-6353 GCA_035943235.1 Candidatus Acidiferrales bacterium | reverse complement strand
TCCTTGGTCTGCAAGACACTGGCGACTCGCCCGGCGTATGCGTTATTGATGAAGTGTTTGCGCGCAAATACTTCGGCAAGCAAAACCCTATTGGCAAGCGCCTCAATTTCGATTTGGTGCTGAAAGGACAGCTCGAAATTGTAGGCGTCGTCGGCCACATAAAGCAGTTCGGCCTGGATGAGTCCGGTTTCAATGCTTCGTATCCACAGTTTTATACTGCCACTCTCCAACTTCCAGATAATGTGACCACAGCATTCGCCAGCGTCACCGGCTATCTCGTTCGCACGCAGGGTTCTCCGGATGCATTCACCGGCGCCATTCGCGATGCGATTCACGAGTTCAATAGCAAAGCTGTTTTCTTCGAACCGAAATTAATGGACTCAATTGTTTCCGACTCGCTCGCGTCGCGGCGTTTCGCCATGGTTTTGCTCGCCGTCTTCGCCGCGCTGGCGCTGGTGCTTTCGAGCATCGGAATTTACGGCGTGATTTCCTACATTGCTGGGCAGCGCACGCACGAAATCGGCATTCGCATCGCTTTGGGCGCGCAACGCGGCGACGTTCTGAAAATTGTGCTTGGCCAAGGCGCCCGCCTCGCGCTGATTGGAGTCGTCATTGGCCTCGCCGCCTCCGCCGGATTGACGCGCCTGATGACCGCGATTCTCTACGGAGTCAGCGCCACCGATCCTTTGACGTTTGCAATCGTCGCCGTACTGCTCACGCTCGTCGCACTCGCCGCGTGTTACATTCCCGCGCGCCGCGCCATGCGCGTCGACCCGATCGTTGCGTTGCGCTACGAATAATCCGTTATGGCGCAGGCTTTAGCCTGGGTTCTTTTGTCAGGTCCGGTTTTATTTTGCGCGTGCTGCACGGTTTTTTTGTGGCGGTGGCCTTCAGCCAAGCCGCATTTGTTCTTGATTTGCGAGTTATACTCGCGAATGACGAATTATCCACAATGAATCGCGTATTAGGCTCATCTCAACAGGAGAAGACGTGAACGCAGTGTTGCAGGATTTGCGCTACGCCTTGCGTCTGCTCATGAAGTCGCCAGGCTTCACGGCCGTCGCCGTAATCACGCTGGCCCTGGGCATCGGCGCAAACACCGCCATTTTCACGGTCGCGGACGCGCTGCTCCTCAAACCGCTTCCGTATTCGGACCCGCAGCGCCTAGCCATGGTGTATGAGACCAGCGTCGAAGACCGCGGCGACGTAAGTGTGTTCTCATACCCGCGCTTCGCGCTCATCTCCGCGGAGCAGCACTCCTTTTCCGGCATCTCGGCATTCGCCAGCGACGATTTCGACTTGACCGGGCGCGGCGAGCCGCGACAACTCTCCGCCGGCCGCGTGACTTGGAATTTCTTCGACGTGCTCGGCGTCCGGCCCGCCCTGGGGCGCACGTTCCTTCCAAGCGAAGCCCAACGCGGCGGCAATCGCGTCTTGATGCTGAGCCATTCGTTCTGGGTCAGCGAATTCGGCGGCGCGCGAAGCGCGATCGGGCAAAGCTTAATGCTTAATTCACTCAGTTATACGATTGTCGGAGTGCTTCCGGCGAACTTTGCCTTCCAGCCGCTCGGCAACGATGTACAGATTTGGATTCCGCGCGAATTCGAACTGAACATCGCTACGCCCGCGCACATTCAAGCCGGGATGGGATACCTCACAGGAGTGGGCCGCCTCGCTCCCGGAGTTACCATCGAACAGGCCCAGTCTGAAATGGACGTGCTCGACACCCAGTATCGTCGCGAGAACGCGGCGAAGCCCGATGCGAGTTCGAAGCGGCCGATCGGCATCGCGTCGCTGCAATCGCAGGTTGTGGCGAATTTCCGCGCGGCCGTGCTCGTGTTGATGGGCGCCGTCGGATTGGTCCTGCTGATTGCTTGCGCCAACATAGCCGGTTTACAGCTTTCACGCGCCCTCAAGCGCAAAAAAGAAATCGCGGTACGGACCGCGTTAGGCGCATGGCGCGGCGCGATAGTCCGGCAATTATTGGCGGAAAGCCTGCTGCTGGCGGCGATCGGCGGCCTCGTCGGTATTTTTGCCGGGTACGCGGGCGTACGCTCGCTGGCGGCCTTGAGCAGCGGAACTGTGCCGGAACTGGCTGGCGGCGTTAGCATGGACTGGCGTATTCTGTGCTTCGCGGTTTTCATTTCGCTTTTGAGTGGAGTGCTATTCGGTCTGGCTCCGGCACTCCAACTTTCCAAGACCGATGTGAATTCGGTTCTGCGCGACCAAGGCCGCGGAAACACCGGCACTCGCCGCGCGGCGAGCTCGCAGAATTTGTTCGTGGTAGCGCAAGTGGCGCTCTCGATGATTTTGCTCATCGGCTCCGGGCTGTTGATTCGCAGCTTCATCCGTTTGCTGGCGGTCAATCCCGGTTTCGATCCGAATCACGTAGTGACCATGCGCATCAACCTCCCGCCATCGAAATACGGAACCAACGCGCGGATGGTTTCGTTCTATAACGATCTGCTCCGGCAGACGAAAACCCTGCCGGGCGTGACGGCGGTATCGATCTCGTCGGCATTGCCTCTGAGCGCTTCGCGCGAAGGGCCGATACTCGCCGAAGGCCAGCCGGTCGTGCCTTTTGCGCAGCGGCCGCTCGTAACTCTTCAAACGCTCAGCCCCGATTATGGAAAAGTGATGCGCGTGCCGCTCCAGCGCGGCCGCGAGTTCACCGCCGAGGACAATCAAACCACGCCCACGGTGGCGATCGTGAATCAGGCTTTCGTGCGACGCTTCTGGCCAAATGAAAATCCCCTCGGCAAGCACGTTTGGCTGGGAACCATCCCGGCCCCTCTGCAGGTGGTTGGTGTTTTTGACGACATAAAAAACAACGGCATCGCGGGCGAGACGGACCCGGAGATGTTTCTGCCTTTTCCGAATCTGCCCTGGTCGCATTTGCGCTTGAGCCTGCGCACGGCCGGCGGCGACCCGATGGCGGTGGTGCCCGCGGTACGCAAGCGTCTCGAAAGCATCGACAGCGACCAGCCCGTCACGGAAATCCGCACGCTTAATGAGATCCTCGATGCCGCGCGCGCGCAATCTCGTTTCACAGTGACGCTCTTCGGAATTTTTTCCGTCATCGCGCTGGTGCTGTCGGTCGTGGGAATTTATGGCGTGATTTCCTACGCCGCGATGCAGCGAACGCAGGAGATGGGCATTCGCATGGCCCTCGGCGCGAAGAAGAGAGACATTTTCAGGCTTGTCATCGGTCGCGGTTTCCAGCTCGCCGGCCTCGGAATTTTGATCGGCCTCCTCGCATCTTTGACGCTCACGCGCCTGATGTCGAGCCTGCTCTATAAGGTCAGTCCCTCGGATCCGCTTACGATTATTGGCAGCGCGATTCTGTTTCTCGCGGCCGCGCTCCTCGCCAGCTACATCCCCGCGCGCCGCGCTTCTCGCACGGACCCAATGATCGCGTTGCGCTACGAATAACTCTGATCCTGTTCCGCTGCCAGTCCGGCTGACACCTCAGCACGTCGGTTTTACGTATCCGCCGGTCCGGCGCTTTCCCGGACCGGGGCACTCCGCACTCGCGCCTCGTCCTTGCAAATCACCTACGGCGCGCGGAACATATTCACGGCCGCCTTCGTACTACAGGGTGACGCCGAAACTTGCGGCCATCATCTGCAGTCCCGCAGACGCTGACTCGGAGGAATAATGGGAACGTTGCTTCAGGATTTGCGTTACGCCGTACGCATGCTCGTGAAGTCGCCCGGCTTCACCGCCATCGCCGTCTTCACACTCGCGCTCGGCATCGGCGCCAATACCGCTCTTTTCTCTGTCGTCAACGGCGTGCTCCTCAGCCCGCTGCCATATCCGCAACCCGACCGCCTTGCCACTCTCTATTCCAAGACGCCTCAGTTCGAGGAATCTTCGATCTCCTATCCCAATTTCCTCGACTGGCAGCGCCAGAACAATTCCTTCACCGCGCTGGCTGCCTGGCGCAGCGACTCCTTCAACATGACCGGCTCCGGCGAGCCGCAACGCCTTCGCGGCGAAATGGTTTCCGCCGACTTCTTCAACATTCTTGGTTTCAACGCGCTTATTGGCCGCACCTTCACTGCGCAGGACGATCACCCGGGCGCCGCTCCCGTCGTCATTCTGAGCAATGCTTTTTGGAAGCGCCGCTTCGGCGCCTCGCCCAAAATCGTCGGCCAGACCATTTCCCTCAACGGCACCGCTTACGCCGTCATCGGCGTGCTTCCCTCGAATTTCTATTACACCGGCAATAACTTCGGCCGCGTTCCGGAAATTTTTCTCCCGCTCGGCCAGTGGACGGATAAGACCTTCCTCGACCGCCGCGTCGGCATGGGCATGGATGCCATGGGCCGCCTTAAACCCGGCGTCACTCTCGCGCAAGCTCGCGCCGACATGGACGGCGTGGCCGAAAATCTCGGTCGCGCCTATCCCGGCGCCGACAAAAATTCCGGCGTCACCGTGCATTCGCTTAAGCAGGACATGGTCGGCGACGTCGCACCTCTTCTTTACGTTCTCCTCGGCGCGGTCGGATTCGTCCTGCTCATCGCCTGCGTCAATATCGCGAACCTTCTACTCGCGCGCTCCACCGGACGCACGCGTGAATTCGCCATTCGCGCCGCTCTCGGCGCCAGCCGCGGCCGCATGGTCCGCCAGTTGCTCACGGAAAGCGTTTTGCTCTCTTTTGCTGGCGGCGTCATCGGTCTCCTGCTTGCCGCCTGGGGGACGCATGCCGCCATTACCATCCTCCCGCAGGCGCTTCCGCGCTCCGGCAACGTCGGCCTCGACACGCGCGTTCTAATTTTCACTCTCGGCGTCTCTCTGCTCGCCGGAATTCTCTTCGGCCTCGCGCCCGCGTTAAAAACGTCTCAGCGCAATTTGAGCGAAACGCTAAAGGAAGGCGGACGCGGCTCGAGCGGCGCGCGCCATCGCCTCCAGGGAATCTTCGTCGTCTCCGAAACCGCGCTCGCGCTGATTCTTCTCGTCGGCGCCGGTCTTATGATCCGCAGCCTCGTCGCGCTATGGAACGTCAATCCCGGCTACAATCCGCACCACGTTCTTAATTTCGGCGTAGCCTTTCCGCCGCAAATGGCTGCCGCGCCGCCGCAGCAAGTTCGCAACGGATTCTGGCAGCTCGAGGGCGCGCTCGAATCCATTCCTGGCGTCACCGCAGCTTCCGCCAGCATCGGCTCTTCTCCGATGCAGGGCGATACCGACATACCTTTCTGGATCGAAGGCCATCCCAAGCCGCAGGCCGACAATCAAATGCCGGCCACCCTTTTCTATTTCGTCCAGCCCGATTACCTGAAAGTCATGCAGACTCCGCTCCTCGCTGGTCGCTTCCTCACGCCGCAGGACACTATCCACACCACTCCCACTATCGTCATCGACGAGTACTTCGCCCAAAAGTATTTCCCTAATGAGAACCCCATCGGCAAGCGCGTTAATTTTCAAATCATCGACATCCAAGCCGAAATTGTCGGCGTCGTCGGCCACATCAAGCAGTGGGGCCTTGATGAAAACGCCAAGTCACCCGTCCTCGCCCAAGCCTATTTTCCCCTCGACCAGATCCCCGATCAATTTTGGCCGCTGCTCTCCAAGGGCTCGGACATCTATCTGCGCTCACAAGCCTCTCCGGAAGTCGTCATTCCGGCCGTGCGCCAGATCCTCTCAAAAATAAATAGCGATGAAGTGATGTACGGCACGGAAACGATGGACGACATCATCTCCGACTCGCTCGCTGCGCGCCGCTTCGGCATGATTCTCCTCGGCGTGTTCGCCGTGCTTGCTCTCGCCCTTGCCTGCGTGGGAATTTACGGCGTGATTTCCTATCTCGTCGGCCAGCGTACGCATGAAATCGGCATTCGCATCGCCCTGGGCGCGCAACGCTCCGACGTTCTGCGCCTCATTCTGGGGCAGGGAACGCGCATGGCGCTCATCGGCGTCGCCATCGGCATCGCCGCCGCGCTCGGCCTGACCAGACTAATGGCCAACCAGCTCTTCGGCGTTACCACGCATGATCCTCTCACGTTCGGAGGCGTTGCCTTCTTGCTAACGCTCGTCGCTGTCGCCGCCTGCTACATCCCCGCGCGCCGCGCCATGCGTACAGACCCCATAGTCGCCCTCCGCTACGAGTAGCGCTAGTCCGCCCAGCGACTGTGGCTTGCGTAGCGGCCGGTCCGACGTCTTCCGGGACCGGGCAACGCCGCTGCTCCGCCCGCGTAGACTCCACTTCAGGCTTCCCGCGCCGTCCCATGCTGCATCTATATTTATGAACGCCCAACGCCACCTCGCGGCTCCATTCAATGCGGAGTGCGGCGGTGGCACCGTGGCGAAATGTCCATTGGCGCGACGCCCGTGGACATGATATATAGGAG
>DASZCH010000078.1:0-36057 GCA_035943235.1 Candidatus Acidiferrales bacterium | reverse complement strand
GCTAAACCCAGGGATAGAGAGGGGTGTACTGTTTAGGCACAGGGCCTAAACTTTTACCCCTTGACGGCACCAAACCACATAGAATCCCCCCGTTTCTAAAACTTTCGGGGGTTCCTATGAACAGGTTCATGATGTTGGTGGTGTTGGTGCTGTTAGTGTTAGCGAGTGCGGTTGGGCTTCGCAACGTGGCGACGGCAAGTTCGTCGAGAACAACGGTTGCAAGCACCAGTTTGCCGGTGCCCGTAATGCCTGACTTGGCGGCGAGCACGAGTTTGCCGGTGCCCGTAATGCCTGACGCGCGCTAAAGCTTCTTTATAAGTGAAGAGAAGCTGACACTAATCTTGGGGCCAGGCCGTATGGAGATAAGCTCATGCTTGGTCCGTTTGATTATGCCGTCACCCTCCTAGGGTTCCTAGCGGAGCTTTACGTTGTAGTTCGCCTCTGCACTTCCAAAAACTGGTTCCGCTATTTCTCCTTGAATATCTATATGTTGGCGGCCGCGACCGTTACAGTCGTCGGTGCCCTTGTTTTGCGGCAGTTCGGTGTTTCCTCCCCCACGTACGCCTACGTGTACTACTACACCGACGCTCTCCTAACTATCACGCTCTTTTTCGTCATCATGAGTTTTTATCAACAGGTATTTCACCAGATGGGGGTTGGAAAGTATGTTCGGTGGGCCTCCGTTTTTTTGCTTTCGGCCACGGCTCTATTTTCTTATTTAGTTGTGCGGCAAATGCCAAGTCATCATCTCACTAGCCGATTCGTTGTGGAGATGAGCCAGAATCTCTACTTTGTTGGCGTCGTGCTTACGTATTTGCTGTGGGGGGCCATCCTGAAACTGCGTGAGACCCGCACGCGACTGATACAGCTTGTGCTTGCGCTTGGAATATTTTTCAGCGCCGACGCCGCTGCATACGCTCTTCGCAATCTTTTCCCAGGTTTGGAAGCTAATTTCTTAAAGTGGATTCCTCCGGTGGTCGGAACGTTCCTGCCGCTCGCCTGGGCTTACACTTTCACGAAAATTTCTGAAAGCGCGCGCCTCGAGACCGCTCGAGTCGCCATGCCGCGAATGGCGGCGCACCAACCCTCATGATCGCCGCGCTTATCTGCGTGATTTCGATTGCAGCGCTCCTGCAATTTTTCGTCTCGTATTCACGCTCGATCATCGCTGCTTACCGAAAGGCCGAGCTTTCCGATCAAGTGCGGGAAGTCGTGGGAGTGGAAGGACGCCACGTGGACAGCGACCAGTTTGGTCGGTTGGTGCAGCTTGTCCGTTTGTGTCCGCAAAAGGGCGATGATCAAACCGATCTGAAGGTAGTGGCAGTTTATTATTGGATGATGGGCCTTCTGCGTTCTGCAGCTCGCGCTCTCGCGCCGCGCATCACCGCCTGGGCTGAGCGCGAACGAGCCGATTGTGCTTATTTTGTAGCTGTCGCCCTCGACCGCCGCATCGCCCACAGCCGCGATTTGCTCGCTCAGCAAATAAACATCTGATAGCTAGCCACTCGCTTGTACCCTTCTTCTCCCGCCTGCTAAGATATTCCACGAGACTAATTGCCTCCGCGTCATGAAAACTCCGATTCAACGAATCGTCCGGGATACCATTCAACACCATCGCATGCTTCACCTCGGGAACAGGCTCGGCCTTGCCGTCTCCGGAGGCGCTGATTCAGTCGCCCTTTTGCGCCTGTTTGAAGAATTGCGCCGCGAGTTGGGTGTCACTCTCTGCGTTCTGCACTTCAATCATCAGTTTCGTGGAACGGAGTCCGACGCCGACGAAGCCTTCGTGAAATCCCTCGCGGGCGTTCGAGGTTTGGAATGCCTTACTGAAACTGCCAGCGTGGCCACGATTGCAAAGCAACGTGGCTGGAGCTTGGAGGACGCGGCGCGCCGGCTGCGCTACGAGTTTTTCGACACCGTGATTTCGAGAGGTTTCGCGGACTGCGTTGCTACGGCGCATACCGCCGATGACCAGGCCGAAACCGTTCTTGCGCGCATGATTCGTGGAACAGGCCTTGCCGGTCTCTCTTCCATCCAGCCCGTCCGTGGCAAAATCATTCGCCCGCTGATCGGGATCCGCCGCGGCGACCTTCGTTCCTTCCTGGCAGAACGCGGGCAGGACTGGCGCGAGGATGAGACCAATCGCGATACCCAACGGCTCCGTGCGCGCGTGCGCCACCGCCTCTTGCCGGAGCTTGAACAGAACTTTTCAGCGTCAATCACCGATCGGCTGTGCGACCTGGCCTCACTCGCTCAGGATGATGAACGTTTTTGGTCCGCGCTGGTTGAAGAACGCCTTCACAATCTCGTTTCACGCTCCGCAGAAGGCTTTTCAGTGGAAGTGAATGATTTGCTTTCTCCCAGTCCAGGTTTATTCGCTCAAACAACCACACGGCCTGAATTCGGCCGCGCGCTCACGCAACGACTCATCCGCCGCCTATTCGCCGAAGCGGCTCAAACAGAAGGCCAGTTCACCCGAAGCCACGTAGAACAAGTCATCTTTCTTGCGAAACATGGAACAAGCGGACGAAAATTGCAGCTTCCTGGTGGAGTCACAATCGAGCGCGAGTTTGGCAGGCTGGTTTTCCGCCCCTCCAACTGTGCCAGCGGTTCCGGGCCGGATCATGAAAACTCCGGAGCGATTGCTTCCTATAAGTATGAGGTGATGCTCCCGGACAACGGTTCGACCGCTATTTCCATCCCGGAACTCGGCCGTTCCTTCCGTTTGAAAGTGATTGACTGGCCCAAGGCGCAGCGCGACACTAGACCTGAGGATGCCGTCCTGGACGCGGAGCGCCTTGTCGCGCCTTTGTTGCTCCGAAATTGGAATCCGGGCGATGCGTATAGGCCCTGCGGTCGTCGCCAGAGGCGCAAACTTGCGCGCATGTTCATGGCTGGCCGAATTGCTTCTACCCAAAGAGCCCTGTGGCCCGTGCTGACGAGCGCGGGTCGTCTCGCGTGGGCCGATCGGATGCCTGTTGCAGAGGAATTCTCGACGACAGACGCCACGCGAACTGCTCTATGGATCGTTGAGTCTTTCGATTGAGGCCGGCGTGAGGGCATACCACCTGGCGCAGCTCCGACGATGCCTTGCTTCACACAGGAGCGCCCCAGGATTTCTTGTGGAAGCGCATCGAAGAGTGCCGGCCCCTGGTCACTGAGTTTGGCGGCGCTGTTTGACAAGCTCCGCGCTCCCAGAGTCGGCCTGCGTGCTACATACGTTGGCTTTGATTCTGCATCTAAATATTGGGTGGGTTATGGTCTTGCTGGCCGCGGTGGCTTGTACCGCAACCTGCCTCATGTAGGTACTGTAAACGAGGTTCGGCAGGCCGAGACCAAGCACGCCGGCCCCCAAAGGGCGTAAGCCCTACGCGTTCAAAGCGATCATAATCTGGAAGGCCATGGGCTCCAGAGGGTGAGGTAAGACGGTGAACTCAACAGTCAAGACAATTCTATTCTGGATGGCGATGATCCTCCTCGCCGTCCTGCTCTGGCGGATGGCCTCGACCGGAGGCCAGACGGCGCGCGATCAAACGCCGAGTTACACTGACTTCCAGGCCCAGGTCGAAAAGGGCAATGTCAGCGAAGTCACAATTATGCTTTCTCCGGTCAGCGCCGAAGTCGACGGCGAATTCCGCGAGCCAAAAACAAAATTCCATGTCACCGTTCCGAAGGAAACCCTCAGCGATCTGACCAAGGAACTCCAGGCGAAAAACGTCGATGTCAATATCAAGGAAGTCCGCAACAACGACTGGGTTAGTTTCCTGATCGATGGCGTTCCTTTTCTCCTGCTTCTTGTTGTGTTCCTCATCATGATGCGGCAAATGCAATCCGGCGGAAATAAAGCGCTGAGTTTCGGCAAGTCACGCGCGCGTTTACTCACCGCGCAGCAGAAGAAAGCCACATTCAAAGACGTCGCGGGAATCGAAGAAGCCAAGGAAGAATTGCAGGAAATTATCGACTTCCTGAAGGACCCGCAAAAATTCCAGCGTCTCGGCGGCCGCATTCCCAAGGGTGTACTGCTTGTCGGCCCTCCGGGAACGGGAAAGACTTTGCTCGCGCGCGCCATCGCTGGCGAAGCGAATGTCCCGTTCTTCTCCATCTCCGGTTCTGATTTCGTCGAAATGTTCGTTGGCGTGGGCGCCAGTCGCGTCCGCGATTTGTTCGAGCAGGGCAAGAAAAACGCTCCTTGCATCATTTTTATCGATGAAATCGACGCCGTCGGACGCCATCGCGGCGCAGGCCTTGGCGGCGGGCACGATGAACGCGAGCAAACATTGAATGCTTTGCTCGTGGAAATGGACGGCTTTGAATCGAATGAAGGGGTCATCTTGATCGCCGCCACGAACCGCCCCGACGTGCTCGATCCTGCTTTGCTGCGGCCCGGCCGTTTCGACCGCCGCGTCGTTGTTCCTCGTCCTGACGTCAAGGGACGCGAAGAGATTCTCCGCGTGCATACGCGCAAGGTTCCTATCTCCGAAAACGTGAATCTCTCGATTCTGGCGCGCGGCACTCCGGGCTTCTCAGGCGCGGATCTCGCCAATCTCGTCAACGAAGCAGCTCTCTGGGCGGCGCGGCAAAACCGCAAGCTCGTCATCATGGAAGATTTTGAGATGGCGAAGGACAAAGTCCTGATGGGTGCCGAGCGGAAATCGATGATCCTCTCCGACGAGGAGAAGAAAAACACCGCGTACCACGAAGCTGGCCACGCACTGGTTGCCGCGATGACTCCGGGCGCCGATCCACTCCACAAAGTCACCATCATTCCGCGTGGCATGGCTTTGGGCGTCACGATGCAGCTTCCTATCGACGACAAGCACACCTACACGCGCGAGTTTCTTGAGAGCCAGCTCTCCGTTTTGATGGGCGGACGCGCCGCCGAGGAAATTTTCCTCCAACACGTTACCACCGGCGCGGGCAACGACATCGAGCGCGCCACGGAAATCGCCCGCCAGATGGTCTGCGAATGGGGTATGAGCACTCTCGGGCCGCTCACTTTCGGCAAAAAGGAAGAGGCAATTTTCCTGGGCCGCGAAATCGCGCAGCATCGCGACTATTCAGAGGACACGGCAATCAAGATCGACAACGAGGTTCGCAGCATCGTCACTTCAGCCTACACGCGTGCGCGCAATATCCTCGAGACGCATCGTGATGCGCTCGAGCGCGTGGCGCAGGCCCTCCTCGTCCGCGAAGTGCTCGACGCAAACGAACTCAAGCTCCTGATGGATGGCAAGCCGCTCCCCGACAAGCCTCTGCCGCCAACTCCTTCCGCGCCCCCTGTGCCGTCCAAGGAACCGCAGCTCGCATTGCGGCCGGAACCGCGCGCGGTTCCGGGCATGGCCAAGGGCGAAAAGCCGGCGCCAGCCTGAGATTTTTTCGATGGCCTTGCTCACAATGAACTGAAATGCGCCGGTTTGGGCAGAATGTCGTAAAATATCGGCATGGCGCAAAAACCTCGTTCCTCTGTCGAAATCGTTTGCTCATGCTGCCAGGCCAAGCTCACGATTGACCCGGAGCTTGCCGTCGTCCTCTCTCACATTCCGCCTCCGAAACCGCCGCCGTCCGTTGATCTCGACGACACCGCACGCTTGCTCAAGGAGCAGGCCGAGCGCGTAGAGGAAAAATTCCGCCAGTCCGTTGAGGCCGAACGCACCAAGGAAGACGTGCTCGCGCGCAAGTTCGCCGAAGGCCTCAAAAAAGCGAAAGACAAGCCCGTGGAAAGACCGATTCGCGATTTCGATCTCGACTGATCTCGTCTTCCGCTCGCCCGGCGTCGGGCTTACACTCAGTCCATGAAGTTTTCCCGCATACGCCCCGTTGCTGTTTCTGTTTGCGGAATCTTCTTGTTCTTCGCCGTACCTTCCAACGGGCAGAAAAAGAAAAAACTTCCTCGGCCCGTGCAAATGGATACAGGCGTTCAATCCGTGCGCAATCCGACGACTGGCGAACTCGTTTTTCGTCGCTCAGCCGCCAGCTTAGCCGTCGGCGATAATGCGCCTGTCGCGCGCGCGGCAATCCGCGTCCGCGTCAATCTGGTCGAAGTAGGCTGCAATGTTTTCGCGCCTGACAACACCGCTGTCCGCGGCCTCGCGCAGCCTGACTTCCACATTTTCGAAGACGACGTTGAACAGTCCATCACGCATTTCGATGCCTCCGCGGAAGGCGCGAGCATCGCTCTTGTCCTGGACGCGAGTCCCAGTGTCCTCCCCGACGCCGATACCATGAAATTGGCCGCGCAACAGCTCATCGCGAATCTTTCCCCTGTCGACGAAGTCGCCGTCGTCGATTTCTCCGAACACACATATCTCTTGCTTCCTTTTTCGCGTGACAGAAAACTTCTCGAAAAGACTGCTGCCGGCGTCGACGTCCGCAAATTATTCTCGGACACGGGCGGCTCGAATATTTATCGATCCGTGTATCTCGCGGCCAACGAACTCTTCCCAGGCCGCACGGGACGCAAGGCAATTATTTTGCTTACCGACGGGCAGGACAGCGGCCTCGGGCTGAATTTGGACGGCGAAGGCGTCCGGCAGCGGCGCAGCGACCCTCCGAATCGCGCGACGTTTGAAGACGTCGTAAGAGCCCTCGCCTCGCAAAATATTGAAGTCTACGCAATTTCCACTCAAAATCGTCCCCGCGTGATGACCCCCGCATGGCTCGCGGCGCACCAAAATGTTTCACTCGTCACCCCCGCGGCGCTTGACCTCGGCATTCCCGCCTACACGGATTTTCTCGCTGAGTTGGTCCGCCGCGCGGGCGGCCAGCTTTATTTTTTAAACGAGACCAGGACGATTGCCGATGCCTATCGCCGCATCGTTCAGAATTTGAGCGCGCAATATACGCTCGGCTTTTATCCTCCCGCCGGCCAGAAATCCGGTTGGCATTCTCTGCGCGTCGAAGTCGCCGGGCACGGCACTGTGCATATCGTTCATCGCACTTCCTACTACGCGCCCGTCGATTCGCAATGAATTCCCGGTGAAGTTCTGGCCTGTGTGATTTAATTGCGGTCGTGCGCGCAATGATTCGGCGAAAGAAATTCCGATTGCGGCTGCCGTCGAGGACTCTCGTCCTCGGCGAACGCACGCTTATCATGGGCGTTCTCAACGTCACGCCCGACAGCTTCTCCGACGGCGGCCAATTTTTCGATGCGCGCAGTGCCGTCGAGCACGCGTTTCAAATGGAACGCGCCGGAGCGGACATTCTCGACATTGGCGGCGAATCCACGCGTCCCGGCTCACGCGGAATTTCCGCCCAGCAAGAGCTCGACCGCATTCTGCCCGTTCTCGATCAACTGAGTGGCCGCCTGAAAATTCCCATCTCCGTCGATACTCAAAAAGCGGAAGTCGTCGAAGCTGCAGTGAAGGCAGGCGCGGAAATCATCAACGACGTCAGCGCCCTGCGTTTTGATCCCGAACTCGCAAAAATCGCCTGTCGGCATCGCCTGCCGATAATCCTGATGCACATGCGCGGCGCGCCGCGAACCATGCAACAGGGACCGTTCGCGCGGAATGTCCTGCGCGATGTAACGCGTGGCCTGCGCGAAGCTTTAACACGCGCGAAGCGTGCGGGAATCGCAAAATCGCAAATTGTCCTCGACCCCGGAATTGGCTTCGGCAAAAACTACGCGCAAAACTTCGAACTGCTTGCGCGCTTGCCGGAACTCGCGCGCTTTGGCTGTCCCTTGCTCGTGGGCACGTCGCGAAAGGCATTCATTGGTCACGCCCTCAGCGGCGTCACAGCAGAACAGCGTATCTGGGGGACCGCCGCGGCGGTGGCCGCAAGCATTTTTGGCGGCGCGCATATCGTCCGCGTACACGACGTCGCCGAAATGACACAAGTAGCTAAGATCGCCGACCGTATCGCAAACATAGCCCCCAAAAGTTTGTAGAATCGAGATGTGTGGACAAATCGCGGTGTGCCGCTAAGATTAGGGAACCAGTCCCCAGCAGACGAAGGAGCATTCGATGACTTTCCGCCACTTCACAATTCGCGTCGCAATCACCCTGCTCAGTTGCGCGACGCTCGCCACAGTCGCGTCTGCACAATTCCCGCCCGCGCCCAAGCCACTCGAACCCAAAGTCCCGCAGGGCGTGGGCGGCTGCGTCATCAATAAGCCTTGCGCTCAGGTCGCGCCGGACATCATCAAGAAAGTGCTCGGCCCCTCCGAACTCGAAAGCAACCTGCGCCAGTTGACCGATTTTGTTGGCGGCCGCGTCACTGGCTCTCCCGCAGCCGATAAAGCCATCGATTGGGCGGTGCAAGCCTTTCGCGCCGCGGGCGTGGACGAGGTGCTCACGGAGAATTTCACCCTGCCTGTGGGCTGGGTCGAGGGCCACACCCGTCTGGAAGTTCTCGCGCCGGAACCGTTTTCCGTGCACCTGGTTTCGACTGGATGGTCTCCCGCCACGCCGTCGGGCGGCCTCACGGCAAATGTGATCGACGTGGGAACGGGCGATGAAGCTGGATTTAAACACGCCGGTCAGTCAGCGAAAGGCGCCATCGTGCTCGTTCACACCAATGTTTTGAAAACTTGGGACGACTTAATGGGCGAGTATTACAACGAACCCGCCATTGTCGACCGCGCCGTGGCTGCGGGAGCTGGGGCAATTTTCTGGATGTCCACGCGTCCTTACACCTTGCTGTACCGCCACAATCTGTCGCTTACTGGCGAGCTCGAGCGTCTGCCTCAGGCTGTTGTTGCGCGTGAAGACGCCATGCGCCTTGCGCGTTTCATCTCCGCGGGCCAGCCCGTCAGGGTCCATCTCGACATGCCCAACAAGATCACGCAACGCGCAGCGTCCGAAAATGTGGTAGCCGAAATTCGCGGCAGCGAGAAGCCTGACGAATTCGTCATTCTCGGCGCGCATCTCGATTCGTGGGAGCTCGGCACCGGTGCGCTCGACGATGGCTGCAACGCGGCGCTCGTGATTGACGCCGCCCGTGCGATTCGCGCGACCGGCTCGATTCCGAAACGCTCGATTCGTTTCGTGCTTTTCACGGGAGAAGAACAGGGCATGCTGGGCTCATGGGCCTATGCCCTGGCGCATCGAACCGAACTCGATCATATGGACGCGGCGATTATTTTTGATTCCGGTGACGGCAAGGTCACCGGTTATTCGCTTGGCGGGCGAAAAGACATTGCCGCCAACGTCACGCAAGCCCTCCAGCCGCTCGCGTCATTGGGCCCGTTCGAAAATACCTTCGACGCGGACATTGGTACGGACAATTTTGATTTCCTCCTCGAAGGCGTCCCCACCTTGGTCGCCAATCAGCAACCCGACGACTACATGATGAATTATCACGCCGCGTCCGATACGTTTGACAAAGTCGACTTCGCGCAGCTCAAACGCAACGAAGCCATCGCCGCCGTCACGGCATACGCCGTCGCCGACCTGCCCGAAAGGCTCGGGCCTCGTGAGACGCGAAAACAAATTGAACGTCTGATGAAAAGTAGTGGCCTCGAAAAAGAAATGAAAGAGACGGGCTTCTGGCCTATGTGGATGGACGGCAAGCGCGGGCGCCAACCGTGACTCCGATGTCGCGCTGATTCGGCGCATACCTGATTCGTAATTCCACAGTCACGTCCTGTCCGTGCGCCGACATATGCGGGCTATAATGCTGAGGAATGGTTTT
The DNA here is from genome assembly GCA_035943235.1 of Candidatus Acidiferrales bacterium. Classification (GTDB taxonomy): domain Bacteria; phylum Acidobacteriota; class Terriglobia; order Acidiferrales; family UBA7541; genus DAHUXN01. Next base: position 26,424 of record DASZCH010000078.1, on the reverse strand, counting down.
CTCTCACCTGAGCCCGGATTCTTCTGCCATAGCAGCCAAGTCTGCGCGCATATTGGCGATTGACTATGGCCGTCGGCGCATCGGTCTCGCTGTCTCCGACGAACTCGGCATTACCGCCGTGCCCGTCGCCACGCTCGAGAGAAAAAACCGCCAAGAAGATATTCGCCGTCTTCGCGAAATCGCGCGCAAATTCAAGATCACTTTCATAATAGTTGGTTCGCCTTTGCATCTCGCCGGGCACGCCGGAGAAATGGTCAACGAAGCCGCCCGTTTTGCTTCGCGCGTCAAAAAAGAACTCGGCTTGCCGGTCGAGCTGAGGGATGAAAGACTGACTAGCTGGGAAGCGGAACAAACCTTGAAAGAAAATGCGGGACGCAAGTCCAAAACGACGCATCTGGATTCTGTCGCTGCCGCGATACTCTTGCGCGACTTTCTCGACGACAACCGCGGCCGCGAATCTGCACCTGAACTAAAGCCTGCTTTAAAAAAGGACGAGGAATAATTCCCGATGCGCCGCGTCGCAATGGTGCTCCTTATTCTCATCGTGTTGGCGGGCGCGTTCGGCCTATGGCTCCGAAGCGAACTGCGCCGTCCCTACCGCGGATACTCCCAGGGGCAAACTTTCGTGGAAATTCCGCGCGGAACGCCACATTGGAAAATCGCTGGCCTTCTGCAGCGCAACGGCGTGATTCACAGCCGCGTCGCATTCATTGCTCTCAGCCTTCGCCATCGGCGTCGCGTCTTGCAGGCCGGAGAATATCTGTTCAACCAGCCCATGACTCCGCGGCAAGTATTCGACCAAATTGCCGACGGCCACATTTTTGTCCATGTCGTCGTAGTGCCCGAGGGCTGGACCATGTTCGACATTGCCAACGAAGTCGAACGCCAGGGATTGGCTAGCAAGCAGGACTTCCTACGAGTCGCGCGCAATCCTTCATCCGTGCGGGACATCGCGCCGCGTGCGCCCAGCCTCGAAGGATTCCTGTTCCCGTCTACTTACGAATTTTCGCGTCACACCACTCCCGAAGAAATCGTCGCAACCATGGTGCGACAGTTCCGCGAGGAATGGAGTAAGTTGCAAGCAATCGCGCCTCAGCCGGCCCCGCCAGATCCAATTGGGGAAGCTCATGCCGCTGTCAACGTGACCGGTTCCATTGTTCCACCTCTTTCGCCTGAACAACTCGTGACCTTGGCGTCGCTCGTCGAGCGCGAAACGCCGCAGCCCGCCGAGCGGCCAATGGTCGCTAGCGTTTTTTATAATCGCTTGAAACTGGGTGTGCCGCTGCAATGTGATCCCACGGTTCAATATGCGCTCGATCTCGCAGGCAAGCCCACGCTCAAGATAACCCCCGACGATCTCCGCATCTCTTCTCTGTACAATACGTACTTGCATCGGGGCCTTCCGCCGGGCCCTATCGCGAACCCGGGCGACGCTTCCTTGCGCGCGGTTGTCAATCCGGCTCACACAAAGTACCTCTACTTCGTTGCAAATGATTCCGGTGGCCATTTCTTCGCTAGCACGCTTGAGGAGCATAATCGCAATGTCGCGCGCTACCGCCGTCTGCTCCAGGGTCTGCCTGCCGAACCGCCGCCACCACCACCACCGCCGCAGCACAAGAAACCGGCGCGTGCTCGCAGCACGCATCACAAGGGCGCTGTGAAAAGAAAGTCGGGGAGTCATCGATGACGCGGACAAAAGCGACACAAGCCAAAGTGCCCGCAAAAAAGGAAATGATTTTGAACGCGGCGCGCGACTTGAAAACCGCCGTCTACACACCCGCGGAAATCGAGCAGATTCGCCGTAAGCTCATTGCCGACAAAGGCGAGCACGGAAAAACTTCCTCCGATTATATCGTCACCGTACTTTCGGAAGCAGGCATGCGCGTCGTGCTCTCGGCGCGCAGCGACACCGAGGGCCGCTATGAAGAGGAATTTCGCGACCTGCTGCATTTCTCAACGCTCGAAGATGCCGAAATGTGTCTTGTGCGCCTCGATGAGCTGTTGCGGAAATTTGGCACGGAGGGCGAACGCGCGGCGGAAGTGCGCGTTCTCGAAGTTGCGCGCCTCGGCCGCCGTCGCGCCGAAATGATCGCGCGCAATCACAAAGTCGACGCCGCAAAACGCGAACAAAAAGAAGAAGTCGCGCGTTGGTTTGCCGTCTGGCTCGAACAGCCGGACGCATTTTTCGCTTGGCTCGAGGTCCGCAAGCAGTCGCCGGAATTTCAGGAGCGCTTTCCTCAGCGCAATGCGGATGATGTTGCTGATGCTGAAGTTCAATAGAGGAGTTCAATCGTGATTGTTCTTGAAGCCGAGCCTATGGACCTTGGCCCGGACGTCAAGGCCGTAGGCGTCGAGCTGGTCGAAATCGAAGGTCCTGACCGCGAGCCTCTTCGCGGACCTGAGGCGGCGCAAATCTGGAGCCGCGTGCTTCCCGCGATTGCCGGCACGCATACGTGGTCGCTCGACTTTTTCAGCCATCTCGAGCCGCTTCGGGAATTTTGCGATGCACACAAGACCGCCTACCGCGAAGCCTCAAAACGCGCGCTCGTCCTGCCTTCCATGACGCCAGAAGCCCTCGCCCCGCTCCTCGAACGATTCGAGCGTGAAACCTTTGGCATGCGCGCTGGCGGTGCGGTCGAAGCAGGCGATCCCGCCCTCGAAAATGAGCTCTCGCGCCGGGGCGTCGATGCCTACCACACGGCTTACCCCGCATATTTTTTCTGCGCCGTTTGTGACCTCGAAAATGGCTCGGTCGTGGTTCTGAGCAATCAGCTCTGGGCCGGCGAGATCGTCCGCCGCGCTCGCCCCGTTCTCGCGGGCTTGAAAGTGGAAGTTCGCATTTCAGTGTAAGAGACCGGTATTTTTCCTGTAATCAAAGACTTCCGTAGTTCCTGACACCCGTATCTGAATGAGCAACCAGTACCCCAGTACCATTCCCAATGGGCCGCGCGGACGCGCACCATATTAATCAGAGATTCCGAGGTCCGGATGCCCAGCCCTGCCGACACTTTGAGTCCCGTTACGGGGACTTTCGTTCATAGCTTGAACCTATTGTTGAAGTTCGCTCGCCTCTACGGTTTGCACCACGCTCGCACCACCGCCCAGATGGAATACGCCTGGAACGACTTATACGCCGCGTTGGATGCGGCTGGCCCTTCCGGAATCCTCCTGGGAGTCTCTGGCGCGGAACTTCTAATCGACGGCACCCTGGTCGAATCTACCGCCGCTGAACACAGCCTTGCGCACCTGCTCACAAAGGCTAACATTGCAAGTATAGGCTTCATGCCGGGCCTCAACCGCGACTCCTTCTCGCTTTTCGTAAAGACGTTCTCGGCGGCGTCGCTCAAGCCGTCGTATCTTGCCAAGCGCCTGAAATCTGCCTTGGGTGACGGTTCCGATTCTGGCATTCGCGTCAACCAGCTCCGCTTCATCGCTCGCCAGGCGGAACTTGCCTCGGCCACCATCTCCCCGCGAATCTCTGGCAATCACGTGGAAGAATCGCATGACTGGCTGCATGACTCCCAGAAACTGGTTGAGCTCATCGCTACCGTCGAACATGCTGGCAACGGCGCGGCTTCCGGCTATCATTTCGGCGAAGAGCTTCTCGGCACCGCCCACCTTTCCGGAAACAATTCGCTCGCTTCGACGCACTCCGAGGAGGAAATGCGGACGCTGTTGCAGTTCGCTGTTAATTTGGGCAAGGCCGCACATAAGTCCAAGCTGCCAAGTGCTTCTGACGCTTCGGAATGGAAGCAACGCATCGCAGATATTTCTCCCTCACTGCGCGCGGTCCTGCGCGAAGGCTTCGAGCAGATGCACTTCGCGCAACCGCCAAGAAAAGTGGACGCTGCTGCAATCCTTGACCTCGCGGAGGGCCTCGCCGTTCGTTACACTCTCGAACGCTTCCAGCGCGGCAATCTCAAAGCCAATGCCGTTCGCCCGTTGCTCGAAGGCTTTGCCGTTCCATTGGCGCCGCTTCGCGAAATTCTTCAAGCGCACGAACGCAAAATATCGAAAGCGGCGCGTTCCCTCAACTCTCGAGCCGACGTCCCCGCCGACGCTCTCGAGCGCCGTTTTTGGTACACAATTCCGGAATCCGAAAAGCAAAGCGTATTGCGTTCACCGGAGAGCTGGTGTGTCCCGCCAGAATGCGTGCAGCAGTCGCTTGACAGCCATTTTCGCAATTCCGATTTTGCCGCGGCGAGCGAAATCCTGACGCAATATGCGAAGTCTGTTCGTGATGGAGCGGAGGAAGCGCGCAGGAGATCCGCCATCGGACTCACGCAAATGGCCGAGTTGTATGCGCGCGCGCCGGGGCCGCAGTTGCACGAAGCCGTGCGGATTATTGGCGAGCAGTTAGCCGTTGAACGCGACGCGGAAATCCGAAAGCTGCTCGACGGCGCCTTCGTGCGTTTCAGCCAGGTAGCCGCCGAACAAAATTTGTTTCCGGCGCTTCGGCAAGCCTTCGATACTTTGGCAATTCTGGACAAGTCGCAGCCGAACTCGGCGCACACTCTGCGCCCGCGCATTGGAATTAAAAACCGCATTCCCGGTTTCATTGAAAAGGGGCTGAAGAGTGAAGTCTTGCGCACGGAACTCATCGAGGTGCTGCGGCACGCCCCTCACGCCGCGGCCGAGCAGCTTGCGAACCGCTTGATGCGCGTCACGCGTTCCGGCGAACGTGAACAGGTGGTCGCCATGGCGCGTGCGCTGGGCAAACCAGCCCAACAACATTTGTGTCAAACGCTTGAAAGCGCCGAACCGACAAACGGCATTCGTGTTTTAGGCCTGTTGAGTCGGATCGATCCTGCTTGCGCGCAGCGATTGTTGCCGGCAAAAATCAAAGCAGGCGAGAGCAGTGCTCACGACGAAGTCTTGCGGCAACTTTCGATCGCGGCAGCCCCCGAGCGCGGTCGCATGTTGATGAGCATCGTCGAGCGCATGGACCAAATGATTCTGCCGATGGCGCTCGATGAAATCGGCATGTGCGGCGATACTAGTGTCGCGCCCGACCTGGTGCGTCTCGCCGAAGGCAATCTGCTCCACAATAGCTCCGAATTCTTGCGCGTCAAGGCCATCGAGGCTCTTGGCCGCCTTCGCGCTCCCGAAACCGCCATGCACCTTATGCGTATCATCGAAGCGCGCCGCGCCTGGCGCTGGATCTATCCCAGCGAGATGCGCCTCGCCGCGGCTCAAGCCCTCGAAAAACTTGAGCCCGACCATGCCCGGAACTTGCTCGCCGAATCCGGCCTTGATCCTCGGATGCTCAGTCTCGCGCCTCTCGACGCGCGCCGCGACCGCGACTTCGTGCGCTACCGCCGCTATCCGCGCGTCAAAATGTCGCAGCCTGTCCCGGCCGTCATCCAGTCGAAACGCGGCACCTATCAGCCGGCTGTTCAGGTGCTCAGCCTGGAAGGAGGCTTGCTTAGTGGCAATTTCCAGCTCTCCGTTGGCACTGCTGCCGACCTGCAAATTTCTTCTGGCAAACATCCGATTCATTTAGACGTTCTGGTCAGATTTGCGCAGCCCAATCAAGCCGGAGTCGAAATGGTCGGCATGGACCTCGAAGATCGCTCCCGTCTAAGGACTCTTCTGGTCTCCATGTCCGAAGCCACACCGCAAATCCTATCGCTCCCTGCCTGACCGCTGTTGACGAAGAACATCCGCGCCGTGTCGCCTCCGTAACGCAAAGAAACATGTCTTCTGGAAAGCATTCTAAATGCTGCGATGATGTGGGGATGAACGCAACTCCGCCAGCCCACCGTGCGCATAGCTGGAACAGGGTCGATGGCATCGACATGCTGCGAGGCATAGCCATCCTCTTCGTGTTGTTGAATCACGTCAACATGCGCCTGGTCATTGCGAAAATTCCATACGGCCACGAACTGCCCCATCGGCTTCTCAATTCCTTAGTTTGGAACGGCCAACGCGGCGTGCAGATATTCTTTGCCGTTTCGGGTTTCCTGATCACTTCAACCGCGCTGCGGAGATGGGGAGCGCTCTCGCGCGTTCGAATCCGCGATTTTTATCTGCTCCGCTTCGCACGTATCGCGCCATTGCTGATATTGCTGGTGGGCGTCCTGAGCGTTTTTGACCTCGCCCACGTCAAGAATTTCATCGTGCCGGGCGGCTTGCGGCCGGCCATTTCCGCGGCGCTTACGTTTCGCATGAACTTGCTGCTTCGTGCCCATAACGGAAGCTTTCCGGGTAATTGGTATGTGTTGTGGTCGCTCTCTGTCGAGGAGGCTTTCTACTTTTTCTTTCCCTTGATCTGTCGATGGTTGGGGCGTGGGAAATTGCTGATTGTTCTGCTTGGCACGTTCGTCGTTTTGGGTCCTTTCGCGCGCACCATGTTTGCCCACGGAAATGCCGCGTGGTCCGAAGTCTCATATCTCGGAGGCATGGATGCGATCGCGCTTGGTTGCTTGACCGCGATTTTGCTTCCGAAGCTCCGTCTCGGCCGCCGGGGCCTGCTTTGCATGCAAGGGCTCGGCGCGGCCCTTATGTTCTGGATCTTATTCCTTTCGAATCGCCTGCTAGGACGCACGGGCCTGGACATGAGCGTGCTGGCATTAGCCACGTGCATGGTAATTGTTGCGGTCGCGCAAACCAGTCGCAAAGGCCCAACCATGGCTCGTCCTCTTCTGTGGCTTGGGCAGAGGAGCTACGAAGTTTATCTGACTCATATGTTTGTCGTGTATGGACTTTTCGGTCTCTTCATCGCGTACGGAAAGCCGTCGCGCGGCATACCGGCGCTTTTTGTTGTCACCGTGATTCTTGCAGGAATTCTGGGCGAGGTTGTGGCGCGGTTCTTCTCGGAACCGATGAATCACTGGCTCAGAGACCAGTGGGGCGAGGGACCGAATCGAGTCGGCTCCGTCATCAACAACACAGATCAGAAGATCGCAGTAGCTGCCGCTCCTCACCTGGAAATCTCGAATCCAAATTAGAAATTCATGGTTTCGGTGTAGCTTCTTTCGGCTGCTCGATGTTCTGCGTCTCTCCGACCCAGAAAAGTTGGAAGTGACTGAAGTGGTGGTAGTGGTGCAGGTAATGCCCTTGATATTGAAGATATACATCCACATTCTCAGGCAACCAAAGCGTGACCTTGTGTTTATGGAACGCCACTGGTTCGTAGTCGATGGCAAAGTGCTCGCGCTTCAGATCGATTGTCTTCACGGGCTTCGCCAGATCCGTCTCTAAGTGAATCACATGGCCGCCGCTTTTAGAAATCCATGCGCGGCCCTTTAGCGGAAGCAGCGCCCCTCCCGTCGGGGCATCGAAGCTTTGCAGGCGGCTCGTGGGAAGATCCGAACGCTGCTCGAAATGAACTACCCAAGCCGGCTGGTTATTCCACTCGCCGAGTCCTTCGCATTTCCAATCGAAATCGTTGCGGAAGTCTGGATGGAAAGCCAGGGCAAGGACCGGTGCGGAGACGTCCGCGATTGACCCTTCCCGTACACTGGCTCCTTTGAGCTGTGTTCGAAAGTCCGTTACTTGCGGGAAGCGCTGTCCAGTGTTGTCGACCATTACTAAATAGTTGAACTCGCGTGTTTCCGGAGTCTCTAACTGTTCGTTCCTCTTAATCTCGACAGATTCGTACTCCTCTGTTGCGGAAAACTTCGCCAGGTCGCTGACCAATTCCTCTGAGCTCTTCTTGGTCGCCGCCATTATGTTGGGCAGCGAGCAAGCGCGGGCGGAAACAACGGGCGGACTCACCTTATCGATGTCCGGGGGCGCCCAATTGTCTTTAGGCGGAAGCTCCACCGCCGGTGCGGGCTGCGGACCCGCCAAGGGCGATAGCGACGCCGACAGAGCTCCTGGTGGATTTGTCGGCAACGATGAGGATGTGGAATGCAGCGTCACCAGGCTCACGGAGCCAGGCTTCTCGGAAACGGCCGGTTCTTTTTTTAGACTCTCGATCCATTCGCGGACTTGCGGCACGCTCGGATCATGCGGATAAGCCTTCAAGAATGTTTCAAACGCAGCAATTGCCTTCTGGCGCTCGCCCAAGCCCCCTTCTGCTTCGCCCAAAAGCAATTCCACAGGAGCGGCGCCCTCTTTCCCGGCCTTTAATGCTTTTTGCGAATAATCGCGTGCTTTCTCGAAATTGGTTTCATGCAGATAGGAACTCGCCAGCATCCAGTCTGCCTTCCACGCAGTGGCATCCAATTCTACGGCTTGTCCGAGAAGTTGAATCGCTCCCGGATAATCGGCCTGGCGGTAGTGCAGCATTCCCAGAGCAAGCAGCGCTGCCGACCCTTTGGGATCCATCGACACGGATTTTTCCAGACTTGCCTTGGCCTCCGGCAATTTATTCAAACGCAAGTAGCACATACCCATCAGGTAATTCACAAACGGGTTTGCGGGCGCCATCTGCAGCGCTTTCCCCAGATGATTTTGTGCGGAGGGAAGTTTGTTCTCGCGCAGATCCTTCAGAGCGTGCTGCACTTCCTTCTCCGCTCGCGGCGCGAGAATCGGGCCCGAAGGAACTACGGGTTGGTTTGTCTCGTTGTTCGGCTTTATATAGATAATAGCATTTACCGTGATGCTGCCATTCGAGCCCCCTTCGGGCACCATCACGGTTTGATGTGCAACCTTATAACCGGCGACTGAAACTTCAATATCGTACTCGTCGCCCGGGCGCAGCCCTGTCAGCACCCATCCCCCTTCGAGCGGACGCGGCGGAGCCACGTTCGAGGAATTAAAAGTGACTGAACTGACAGTGAAAATCGGTGGTGTCGCCGGGCTGCCGCCGTACTCGTCCCGGAGGTAAATCATGAGGGTCGCCGACCCTCCCTCATTTGTGGGTTGTATACCGATACTGTTGGGGTCCATCGCACTGACAATTGGGGTGCGTTGTCCCTGCGCCATCGCGGGAAGTGAAACCGCTAGGCCAGCCAGTAGGCCCACCACGACTCTCACCCTTGAAGTGGCGCAGATTTTGTTTGACATCGCCCAGCCCTTTGACAGCACCCTATCCCCGAAATCATAGCACTTCTGCGGTTTGCCGCCAGGATACTTTATATCGGAAGCTCCCTTCGCCTTTCGAGATCGCGCGGAGTAAGCAAAGGCAACTGTGCCTGACTCAGCTTCCGAATAGTCACAAACCGCTCGTTATGCCCCAAGTTTTGGTCTAGCCACGTCGAGACGGGCTCTTATTTCAGGAGATAGATGCGAAACAGGTTGGCCTTCACCGAACGGCGCGTACTGACGAAGTAGTTCGGGGACATGCCCGTAGGTATATCGTCTTGATTGATTAAACGGGAACCAGGAATCCGCGCGAAGTCGGCTTCGCTACCGAAGCCCTTCGTAAAGGCGGGAGGCGCAGTCCCGGACTTGAGGGGGATCACGGCCGTCTTCAGCGAGCCGAACGGAAACGGCCGGAGTGATACGTACACCCATTTCCCGTCCAGACTCCATGAGAGCAGGGGTGCCGACGAACGTGCGCTGCCGAACCCGACGCTGCAGTTGTCACATACGGTGATCGGTGCACCGCCCTCAAGCCGCACCGCCATCGTTACCGAGTTTCTATCGCCGTGCCCATTCGGCGGCGTTGTGGCCACAAGAGCCCAGTGCGCGTCGGGCGATACGCTTTGCAACTGCATAATGGGAAGGTCCGAGACCACGCCAGGTCCCCTGCCATCTTCGCTGATCGTCATGATCTTCGGTGGAATTTGAGTGCCCTGATACAGGATCTGTCCCGGCCTGCCGAAAAAAGCACGACCTTCGCCTCCGAACGTAAGTTGCCGCGGTGCCTGTGTGCGGTCAAGCCAGCCGATCCAGATCCCCGACCGGACCTGACCCTGTTCCGTCGCGAACACGACCTTCTTTCCATCCTGTGATATGGAGAAATGAGTCAGCACTAAACCCCGAAAGAGACGCTCCGCAACTCCGGTCGTGACATCGGAAACCCATAGTTCACCGCTAAAGTAGGTATGCGCATTCCTGGTTCGTTGCAGGTAGTAAACCTTCTTGCCATCCGGTGATAGCGTCGGCAGGAACGAGTAACCCTCAGAGGTAATCTGCTTTTCACCTGCCTTGTCGTCTTGAAGCCAGATCACGGATTGTTGCGTGCCCGAAGTCGTGATGAACGATTTGCCATCCGGCATCATCGCCAGGCCTTCTTCCTCGCTCGCGCCAGAGGGGGTCAACTGCTGAGGAGTGCCGTCAGGAAAACGTCGGCGCCAGATGTGAAAACCGTCAGTCCGAGTATCCACAGTAAAGTACATCCATTTTCCATCGGGAGACCATTGGGCCCACGTGCAAGAACCCTCGGGTCCGACTGGCCGTCCCACTGAGGAGCCGTCGAACGGCACCACTCGGCATCGTCTCCACCACTCGGCATCCATCTCCGCCAGCAAAACGTTTTTTCCATCCGGCGACAGTGCAGATCGGTGCACCATTCCCTGCAAAGAGTCGGCGGGAACGTAAATGTTCCGCTCTTCGGTACGGTTGGGCTTTGAGGTGATTAGCTCCATGTGTATACCTGTGGTGATCGCGGAGAACAGTACATGGTCGCTGTCAATCCAGCTCAGACCGGTGGCGTTTGCCATGAACAGTTTCGGCGCTTGCCCGCCCAACAACGGCAACTCGTAGGTGTTCCACACAAACTGACCTTCCAGTTGGGTAAAGAACAGACGGCTGCCGTCCTGCGAAAAATTGATCGTTTGTTTCCGCAACGGAGTCTTTGTGAGCTGAAAGGGTTCGCCATCCGGCAGAGACCTGAACCAAATCTGACCTGCATTCGCGGAACTTCCAAAACTGCCGGGGCCGCGAAGGAACGCCACCAGCTTGCCATCGCGCGAAAGCGCGGGAATTTCAGCAGCATCATTGAAGTTGGTGAGTTGCTCCCACTGCAATGCGGGCGTTGTGCCCTCGCTGCGGCTGAAACGCGGCCACAACAACCAGGTTGTGACAATCAAAGCGATAACCCCGACAGTGGCGATTGCGGGCCTGAGCCATCGCCGCGGCGGCCATGGCTGCGCTGCAGAGATCGTTGTAAAGGTTGACATGCCTTCAAGACGTCGCAGGTCCGTTGCCAGTTCTTTAGCCGACTGATATCGAAGCTCGGGGTTCTTTTCTAGGCACTTCAGCACAATGCGTTCAAATTCGAGCGACAGCTTAGGAACTAACGGTCTGAGGGCTGGCGGCGCCTGATGCAGAATTGCGTTCGTCAGCTTCGGAACTAACGAATCCGTAAAGGGCAGGCGCTGCGTCGCGAGCTCAAACAACGTTACTCCGGTTGAGTAAATGTCACTGCGCTGATCGCCCTCCTCTCCCATTAACTGCTCGGGTGACATATAGGGAAGCGTGCCGGCGATCCCGGTGGGCGCATCTGCAATCGTCAGTGTCGTGCTCAGGGTCAACACCGCCTCGCGGGAAAGTTTTGCCAACCCGAAATCGAGTATTTTGAGCCGGCCGTCAGTGGTGACGCGCAGATTCGCAGGCTTAAGGTCGCGGTGCAAGACACCGGCCGCATGCGCTGCCGCCAAGCCTTGCGCCAATTGATAGCCGAGACGGGTTACCTCGTTCTCCGGCAGCGCACCTGATCGCAAGCGCGCGTCCAGCGACACACCAGGAACCAGTTCGCTAATTAGCAAACCGTGCCCTTCAACGGTTTCGAAGTCGTGAATGGTCTGAATGGACGGGTGATTCAGCCGCGAAAGAATTCGGGCTTCGTTACGAAACCGCTTGCGTGCCGCCGCGTCATTCAGAGCACCGGGAATCAGTACCTTGATGGCAAGGTCACGCTCGAGTTTTTCGTCGTAGGCTCGGTAAACGACACCCATGCCCCCGACACCGATTTCCTCTTCGATGCGATAGCGCCCGAACTTCCGGCCAACGTAGGGCATACGCGACACCCGTTGGCGGGATGGTAGCACGTCAACCGGCTAAGAACCCAGAGCCGTGAGACAGGATCGGCCCACTTTGCTCGCGTGGCGTCACGAGTCGTGCCGAAGAGGGCCTGAGACGCGTTCTTTCACCCGAGTGACGGGCTACCCGGAAACTGCTCGCTCCGCCTTCGTTGACACCCTCAACCCCGGCTGCTAAATTTCTCATTTCGCCACATAAGGGGGAATTCCCTGAGGATTCGCCATATTCGAGGTGTGTTGACGCTCACTTGCGCGTTTGTCCTGTTAGGCGGATGCGCGGTCAGCAGAAAGAAAGTCGTTGTTCCGGCAACCACGCAGCCAGCGCAAACCGCGACCAAGGCTGACCTGATTGCTCTGTATAACCGGGAAGCCTCCGTCATCGAGACGCTCAACGCTGCAGTGCGCATGTCGCCCACCGCCGGCTCGGCCGTCAGCGGCGTTATCGAGCAATACCATGAAGTCAACGGGTACATCTTGGCGGCACGCCCTGCTTCGATTCGTGTGATTGGCCAGGCGCCGGTCGTCGCAAAAGACATCTTCGACATGGCCAGTGACGGCCAGACATTCCGCATTTATATTCCTTCGAAGAACAAATTCATCGTCGGTCCGGCGAATTTGCGGCGCGCCGTTTCGAAGCCGATTGAAAATCTGCGTCCGCAGCACCTTGTCGACGCCTTGATCTGGTCGGTAATTCCACAAAGTGAAAACGTGCTTCTGGAAGAGGCGGACGCGCTTCCGTTTCGGTATTATGTGCTGACGCTTGCAAGGAACGGCGAGCACGGATGGGAGCTCGACCGCAAAATTTGGTTTGACCGCGCAACTCTACAGATTGCGCGAATTCAAATCTATGGTCCCGGAGGCGAATTGGATTCGGACGTTCGTACAAACGACTGGCAGCCCGTCGACGGTGTGAATTATCCGAAAGATATTTTGCTCGCTCGACCCGCGGATCAGTATCAACTCGACATTCGAATCACGCAATTAACCTTGAACCAGACCATCGCCAGCGATAAATTTCAACTCGCGCAGCCGCCGGGAACCGAACTCGTTCAACTCGGCGAGGAGAAGCAACCTTGATTCGCCATATGATTTTGCGCAACGTAATGTACCGGCCCGTGCGCACGTGCATCACCATCATCGCCGTCGCCATCGAAGTAACCCTGGTTCTAATCGTGGTGGGGCTTACCTCCGGCATGCTCTCCGACACAGCGAAACGAATTGAAGGAATTGGCGCGGACATCATGGTGCAGCCGCCCTCCGCTTCGATATTCATGGCTTTCAGCGGCGCGCCGATGCCCATTGAAATTGCCCAGAAACTTGCCCAAATCAAGAATGTTCGCGCCGTCGCGCCTGTGCTGCTTCAATTTAATTCGACCAACGGACTCGATATCATTTACGGAATCGACCCGGAAAGTTTTCGCGAAGTCTCCGGCGGATTCGTTTTTCACGACGGCCGTGATTTGCAAAATGCCAATGACATCCTTGTGGACGACTGGTATGCGAAGGGACGCAAAGTCAAAGTCGGCGAAACTCTCCATATACTTGGTCACGATTTCCACGTCGCAGGAATCGTCGAGCACGGCAAAGGCGCACGGCTGTTTGTATTGATGTCCACGCTGCAGGAATTGTCCGGAGCGCGCGACAAGGCTTCCGTCTTTTTCATTCGCTGCGATCGCCCGGAGCAAACAGCGAAAGTGATCAGCGGGATCAGCCAGCTTCTGCCCCATTATGAAGTGCGTCCACTGCGTGATTACTTATCGCTAATGACTTCGTCAAATCTGCCCGGCCTGCAGACATTCATTCGCTCGATGATCATGCTGGCCGCTGGGATCGGCTTTCTCGTGATTCTGCTCTCGATGTACACCACGATCATTGAGCGCACGCGCGAAATCGGCGTGCTGAAATCGCTCGGCGCTTCGCGCGGATATATTGTGCGCGTGATCCTAAGCGAAACCACAGCGCTGTGTCTCGCCGGAATTATTTTGGGCATCGTGATGAGTTTCGGCGTGCGCTGGCTTTTTCTGACGGCGTTTCCCACGCTGACGATTGTGGTTGCGCCGTGGTGGGTGCTGCGCGCGGCGGCGATTGCGATCATCGGCGGCTGGGTCGGTGCTTCCTATCCGGCATGGATTGCGAGCCGCAAGGATCCCGTCGAAGCGCTCGCCTACGAATAGTTTTCGAAAATGATTTGCCACAGGTGGGATGTCGCTAGGCAGATAAGCGATTCGCGCATAGAATAAATTCTACCCACAACGACAATTATCTCCTGCCGCGGAGCAGCGTTGGAGCCGATACTTAAAACTGAGAATTTGTGGAAAATATATCGCGCGGGAAGGCTGGACGTTGCGGCTCTGCGCGGAGTCAACGTGGATGTGTATCCCGGCGAATTCATATCCGTGATGGGACCGTCCGGGTGCGGCAAATCCACGCTGCTGCACGTGATTGGCGGATTGTCGCAAGCATCGCGCGGGAAAGTGCTGCTGGATGGCAATGATTTGGGCGCGCTCGGTGACGCAGGGCGAACGCTGTTGCGCCGGCACAAAGTGGGATTTGTATTTCAGCGTTTCAATCTGTTACCCACGCTGAACGCCAAGGGAAATATTGCGCTCGCGCAGCACATCCATGGCGACGGTTTCGATCCACACCGCTTCGACGTGGTGACGCGCATGCTCGGCTTGACTGACCGGCTGGATCACCGACCGGCGGAGCTTTCCGGCGGCGAGCAGCAGCGCGTGGCCATCGCGCGCGCCATTATTAACGAACCGAAAATCGTGCTGGCGGACGAGCCCACCGGAAATCTGGACACGAAAAATTCTGAAAATGTCCTGGGCCTGCTGCGACAGCTCAACAAAGATCTTGGCCAGACCATTGTGATGATCACTCACAATCCCGAAGCGGCAGCGTACGGAAATCGCGTGCTGCACATGCGCGATGGCCTGGTGGTCGACGGCGCGAGCGCGAACTAAAATGCACAGACTGTGGCGCGGAGTGCGGAACACGATTTTTTGGTCGTACGAGCGCGGAAGCTGGCCGTACGATTTGATGGTGATTCTTATCGTGTTGTTTGTGCTGTTCACGCCGGGAAAATGGTTTCACGACGAGCCGCAGGTAAATGGCGCGGGCGACTCCGGAGTGATGCTTATCGCGCAGGATGACGCGGCTCACACGGAAACTTACCGCATCGACCCGAAACTGTTTGCCGGCGCGCCCGCTTCGCAGGAAAAGGGCCCGGAGCTCGAACGCAAGACGCACGAAATTCTCAGTGAATCCGTGGACGAGCTGAAGACGCGAACGTTTCAGATCCGCAGCATCGAACCCATCCGCGGCGCGAATAACTCCATCCTGTATTATCAGGTGGACGTTAAACGCTAGCCGCAAAACACCCGGTTCCTCTTTCGCATACTCGCATCCAATAAAGCGGCGAATCTGGCGTGCGTCTTCAATCGTCATGCTATGATTGCCCACGTTCCGCCGCATAAATTTCAGCCGGCCAATCAGGTGACCGTGCCTTTGCTTCGCAGATTCACATGGATTTTTCTCGCCGCCGCGCTCGTCGTCACAGGAGCGGCCGCCACAATGGCGCGTGCGCATGCCGGCGCGCGTGTACGTGGGCAAGGACGCAGTGCTCTGACGCTCGATTCCGTGCTGCGTGAGTTGGACACGCAGGCCAAGGACTTTCACAGCCTCACCGCCGACATCCAACGGACAAAAGTCACCGTGGTCGTCAACGTGAAGTCCACCGAGACCGGTGAGATTTGGGTTCACGGCGACAAAATGCGCCTGGAAGTGAAAACTCCCGACCCGCGGACGATTTTGCGCGCGGGCGACACGCTGTATATTTACAATCCCGGGTTGCAGCGCGTGGAGGAATACAACCTGGGAAAGCATCGCGAACTGGTGGACCAGTTCCTGCTGCTGGGATTCGGCTCTTCGGGACACGAATTGCGAAAAGGGTTTTTGATCACGCTGCTGGGCGAGCCGGTGCTCGACCATCACAAGACGGCGTTGCTGGAATTGACGCCGAAGTCGGAGCAAGTGCGCAATCAGATTTCGAAAATCCATTTGTGGTTGGACGAAGCTTCGTGGGAACCGCTGCAGCAGAAATTTTTTGAGACGGGCACGGAAGATTATTTCATCGTCCGCTATTCGAACATTGCGCGCAACGCCAGGATTCCCGACTCGCGTTTCAAACCGCATTGGCCGAAAGACACGCAAAAAATCCGCCCCTGCGCGTAGGCCTCTCTGTTTGCGGAGGTTTCCCTGAATCACTCCTCTGCTTTTCCGCCCGCCCTGAAAATAGGGGCTGCCGAAGACAGTCGGAACCGCCTACAACAAATTGAATTCATTACCGGTCCCGTCACAGCGAAGTATTCTGGAACGATCCCAACTCGGGTCCGCTATTTTGTCGGATGGGCCAGGTGCTTTTCCTGCGCGAGGAGGGCGGACTTGCGCTGTAAGCCCCAGCGATAGCCGGCCAGCTGGCCGTCTTCGCGGACGACGCGATGGCAGGGGACGACGATGGAGACAGGGTTGGTGGCGCAGGCGCGAGCGACGGCGCGAATGGCTCGGGGCTTGCCGATGGCCCGGGCGACTTCGGTGTAAGAGCGCGTGGCGCCGTAGGGGATGCGGCGAAGTTCGTCCCAGACGCGGCGCTGGAACGCGGTGGCCTGCACGTCGAGAGGCAGATCAATGTGCGGCTCCTGGCCGCGCAGGTGGCGGAGGATTTCGCGGACCCACTGGCCGAGGTCCTTGGAGTCGCGATGAATTTCCGCTTGCGGATATTCGCGGGCAAGCGCGTTTTCGAGACGCGCGTCCGAGCGAGCGTCGGAATCGCCGAGATAGACGGCGCTGACGCCGCGCGCAGTGGCGGCGACGAGGATGCGTCCGAGCAGGCACGGAACGATTGTGTAATGAATGCGCATGCCGGCGCCTCCACGTCGATAAGTGGCAGGAGTCATGCCCATTTGCGCGGGGGCGCGCTCGTAGAGGCGGCTGCTGGAGCCGTAGCCTGCATCGTACATTGCGGTGGTCACTTTATCTCCTTTGCGAAGCTGCGATTTCAGTTGCGCCATACGTTGCGCGTCGGTGAATTGCTTTGGCGTGATGCCGAGGTTTTTTTGGAACAGGCGCTCCATTTTGTGCGGGCTGAGATTGAATAAACGGCCTAATTCTTGAAGCGTGAGCTTTCTTTCAGGGTCGGCAGCGAGGGCTTGTTCGATTCCGCGGCAAATGTCGAGCACCTGGCGCGCAGCGGCGTTTCCGTCTTGCGAAGATGACGCGAGTTGCGGACGGCAGCGGCGGCACGGGCGATAGCCGGCGCGTTCGGCTTCGGCGGGCAGGTGAAAAAAGACGACGCGGTCGCGATGCGGGCGCTTCGACGGACACGAAGGGCGGCAATAAATTTTCGTCGAACGGACGGCGTAGACGAAACTGCCGTCCGCGGCGGAGCGGCGCTTTTGCACGGCTCGCCAGTAGCCGGGATTGTCGATCCGATTCGCTTTCTGCGCTTGTGCCATTTTATGACTCGCGTGCTTCGTCCGCGGCTTCTACAATATTGCTTCCGGAGATCAAAATAATCCAATCGCGCGGCGATATCTATCCGATTCTTGCATTCAAAACGTCGGAAACATTTCGAGTACGCGAGGACATTTTGGGGTTCCGGCACCCCCACCCGGGGGTTGTTCGATATTGGGCACTTTTTTGCTTGACAAGGTTGACGATTGGGGGAGTCACGAGGCATATTGCCTTACCCAGCAAAAGCGTCCGCTGGCTTTGGGGGCACATTCATGGGGGCGATTCACAATCTAAAACGACAGTTGTCGTCCGGCCTGGTTCCATCTCCCGCGGAAAATATACACGCGATCCCGCAAACGCGAAAATTCATGCGCGTGCCAACGCACGCCATCGGTGTGGCCGAAGACCGGCGCCGCTGCCCTAGAGCATGTCTCTGTTTACCGCTGCAATTGACCAGCATTGGCGGACGTGAGGAAGCGCTGCCGGTGACGTTGGTGACAAAAGATATAAGTTCGACGGGGATTTATTTTTTAGCGCCACGCGTGATTGATCCGGGCACCGCGATCGAGTTGGAAGTGGCGCTGATTGAGCGGCCGCTTGGCCGCGGCAGCGTCCGGTTGCGCACGGCGGCGCACGTGGTGCGCATCGACGCGTGCGAAGTGCCGGGATGGAACGGATTTGCGGCGTCGTTTGACGATATCGATTTTCAGCGCGATGACCGAATTCCGCTGGCCGCCGACACGCATTAAAATTTCGCTGACAACTCCCCGCGATTTCCCACCCTCCGTGAGGTCTCGCCGAATTTGTGCCAAAATTGAAACGCGAAATTAGTTCTGTGGAGGCTGCTTCACAAGCTTTGGCGGCACAGGCAATGGGACTGACGACTGCTCTTTGAAATTCTCCGAGCGAACAACCAGGCGAATCGGAACGCTGCCTTTGGGATTCTTCACTTCGCTATCCGAGCGGATATACGTGGGGAACCACAAATGTCCGGTGAGATTTTCGCGGTAAGTCTCAAACATACTGAATGGGAATCCGTTCCCGGCGTTGCCGGCGTCAGTTACGAATTGGCCGTAACTTTTGACAATGGCGAAATCCTGATTGTCGATCCAGATGACGCCGTCGAAGAGCGGCTTGCGGCTGATTGTTTTCGGCTGGACGCGGAAAATAAGCGTATTGAGCTGATCGAGTTTTTCCTGCCCTTCGTAGGAAAGTTTGTAGAGGGGAAGTTGATCGGTGGTCAGGAAGAAAAGCGGAAAGCCGCCTAGCGTCTTCACATCTTCGAGCGAAAATTCCGTAAAGTGCAAAGTGGACTCGGGTGGCTTGACGACGCGCTCGTAGCGCTGGCCGTCAGGCTTGGAATATTCCTGGCCAGTGAAGGTGAATTGCCCGCCGTGGTCGGCCAGCTCCTCCACCTTGACCGTCTGGTCGATGCTGCCCGCGTCATAAGTTTTCTTGATTAAATCTTCGTTTTGCGTGAAACGGCGAATGATTTCATCGGCGGGAAGCGGCGGCGCGCCGGGGTCGGGCTTTGCCGGAAGCCGTTTGACTTCGAACGTTGGGGGCGGCGGAATAGGTCCGGCGACCTGCGCGCGACCGGGAATCGCGGCCGCAAGAATCGCTCCAAGGATGGCCGATATGGTCAAAGCGCGCTTCCGCAGTTTATGCATTTCCTGTGTTAGATGCAGCGAAGTGAGTTTGTGATTGCTGTCTTCTTCGGACCTTTCGGATAGGAGCACGGGGAGCCGTCCGTGAGGTGACCCGCCTAACTTTACCGCGAGTCGGCTTGCAAAGGAGACGGGAGTCGCGGTGAATGATCGAACTTCTGCGTTTCAGGCCGGAACCTGGCTTGCCAACGGAGGGGCTTTACTTGCAGGCGCGGCGGAGCTGAGTCATAATTCCGAAACTCGAGCGAGGAACAAGAAAGAGCAAGCCCAGCCCATGATCTGCCCTCATTGCCGGACAGAAAATGACGACGAACTTTCGGCCTGCCCGAAGTGTGGCTCGTCGTTTGACTTGAAGCTCGATGATTTGCAGATTGACGCTGATCAGACTCTGGATTCGACTGGCTCGTCATCCCCCGCGGAAAACGCGGCGTCTCAATCGCCAAGCGGTCCTTCGCGAGGAAAGGTCGGTGCCTCCGGGTCTGCTTCCTCATCACGGACTGGCGCGCGCTCTTCGGTAAGTATTTATGGAGTACTGGAGCCGGGCGACGAACTTGGAGAACGCTATCGCATCGAGGCGCTGCTTGGACAGGGCGGCATGGGCCGTGTTTATAAGGCCTACGACAAAGAGTTGGATCGTGCGATTGCGCTGAAGGTGCTTCAACCGGAACTGACGACAGATCCGAACGCGATGCAGCGTTTCAAACAAGAGTTGCTGCTGGCCAGCCGCATTTCCCACAGACACATTTTGCGCATTCACGACCTGGGTGAAGCCAACGGAGTGAAGTTCATCTCGATGGCTTATGTGGAAGGGAAGGACCTGCATCACCTGCTGCACGAAGAAGGCAAGTTGCCCACGGCGCGAGCGCAGAAAATCGCGGAAGAACTTTGCGAGGCGCTCGACGCGGCGCATTCCGAAGGCGTGGTACATCGCGATTTGAAACCGCAGAACATCCTGATGGGCAAGGATGATCATGTTTACATTTCGGATTTTGGCCTGGCGAAGTCGCTCGAATCCAGCGCGTCTGGAATGACCCGCACCGGACAATTTCTGGGCACCCCTCGTTATATGGCTCCCGAGCAGGTGGAAGCGAAGCCCGTGGACCACCGGACTGATCTCTATGCGCTCGGATTGATCCTGTACGAGATGGTGACAGGACAAGATGCGTTCAAGGGCGACTCGACGCTGCAAATCATGTATCGCCGCGTGAAGGAAAAAGCGCCGAATCCAAAACAATTAAGTCCCGAATTGCCGGACGGCCTGTCGCGCGTGATTTTGCGCTGCCTGGAACGAGATCCAGCGCGGCGTTATCAGACCGCGAAGGAAATTCTGGCGGATTTGCGTGCGGGACGGGCCACACCGACGGGACGCAGCGTCCGGTTGACGCTGCCGGAACTTGGGAAACGCTGGTGGTACGTGGGAGCGGGTGTGGCGGCAATTTTGATTGCGCTTGTGGCGGCGCCGCCGATTCGCCATGCGATTTTTCCAAGCCGGTCAAGCGGTTCAGGTCCGGCTCCGCCTGCTGGAGTGCCTCCGCTTGCGAATGGGCGATTTGTGGCCGTGCTGCCGCTGCAGGTGCTTGGCGATCAAATGCAACTTGGTTATCTCGCGCAAGGCATCGAAGAAGCGTTATCGGCAAAACTGTTTCAGTTAAAGGATATTCGGGTCACGTCGCCCGACGAGGCGGGAAAGGCGAACCAAAAACAGTCATTGCCGAAAATTGCGCGCGCCCTGGGCGCGAACTTGCTTGTGCAAGGAATGTTGCAGGCTTCGGGAGACAAGATACGCATCGATGTGAGTCTCGAAGACGTGGCGGACGGCAAGCGGCTCTGGAGCCACGAGTTCAACGGAGTGGCGGGCGACCTGTTCACGATGGAAGACCAGATTTACGGCCAACTGGTAGCGGCTCTTGACCTGAGTCCCTCGAATGATGAAATGGCCAAAGCTGAGGCGAGGCCGACCGAAAACGTGGCGGCCTATGACCTCTACTTGAGGGGACGGAATGCGCTGCGCAATTCGCAAGATCCGAAAAACACGCAGGCGGCGCTTGACTACTTTGGACAGTCATTGAAGAAGGACTCCAGTTTTGCCCTGGCATATGCCGGCATTTCCGACGGGAGCCTGCGAATGTACGAGGCCACCAAGGATAGCTTCTGGACACAGAAAGCGCTGGCGGCAGCCGAACAAGCGGATCAGCTTAATGATAATCTGGCCGAGGTGCACACAACGCTGGGCAGCGTGTATAGCGCAACGGGAAAGTACGCGGAAGCGATCTCGGAGCTGAAACGCGCGCTTTCTCTAGCGCCCAATTCGGATGAGGCGTACCGGCGTTTGGGACAGGCGTACTCGCAAAGTGGGCAAAGCGCGCAAGCGATCCAGGCATTTCAAAAGGCGGTTCAGGTCAATCCATACTATTGGTACGATCAGAATGAGCTCGGAAATGCTTACTACCACCTTGGTGATTACGACAAGGCACTGGCCGCCTACCAGCAGGTGACGCAACTCGAACCGGACAATGCCGTCGGATACGAAAGCATCGGAGACGTCTACAGCCAAGAGGGTAAGTATGCCGAATGCATTCCGTCATATCAGAAGGCTCTGCAGCTACAACCCTACTGGTCGACATACTCGAATTTGGGAACAGCTTATTTCTATTTGAAACAGTATGCGAATGCCGCGCAGATGTACGAAAAGGCAGTACAACTTAGCCCGAACGACGCGACGGTCATGGGAAATCTCGGAGATGCATATCGGTGGTCAGACCAAAAAGAGAAAGCGCACATTACGTACCAAAAAGCAATCGCCCTGGCTTACAAGGAACTCCAGACCAATCCCCAGAATGCAGATATCCTGGCGCAACTGGCGTTGGATTACGCCAAGATGGGAACGCCGCAGCAGGCGAGCGGTTTCATGCGCCGAGCACGGCTGATTGACAAGAATAATGTGATCTATATTTATGATGAGGCACAGGTGAACGCGATACTCGGACGAAAAGACGACGCCTTGAAAGGACTTCGAGAGGCGTTGCAGAAACACTTCCCTGCCCAATATGCCGCGAACGATCCTGAACTCGGAGAGCTACGGAAAGTGCCCGGTTTCTCGGTCCTGATGGCCCAATATCAAGTTCCAAAACATTAAA
This sequence comes from Candidatus Acidiferrales bacterium, assembly GCA_035943235.1. Classification (GTDB taxonomy): domain Bacteria; phylum Acidobacteriota; class Terriglobia; order Acidiferrales; family UBA7541; genus DAHUXN01. The sequence continues at coordinate 4,230 of DASZCH010000078.1, read as the reverse complement.
TTGAGGTCGATTTTCAAAGCAAAAATGTGGATGGTCGAGCGGACGAATTAACCCGCAACTCCGCGCTTTTCTCCGCAAGCTGCTAGTGGATTATGCAAACCACTTCTAAGTTGGGGATCGTTAGGCTGAATGCCTCGAACCAAAGAGCCGCTTACGAAGCGGCAGCAAGGGCAGAAGCCCAGTCAGCAAGAGAACGACGGACTCCGGCTCGGGAGTAGAAACGAAATTTGGCGTGACAAGGGCCAGCGAGTTTGGTTCCCAGTTCCCGCAGGTCGCGCCCGGAGCACATGGGGTATCCATGTCAAAGGTAAAGAAACCGCCGTCAGGGATGCCCTCGCAATCGGCCTGGCCGTTCTGGCAGGGACCAAGACCCGAGAAAAATGCGTCGACCATGTTCGTGCCATTCGGGCCCGGCCCCGTAATGCCCACGGAGCAACTCTGAAAGAATGCGAAGCCGTCACAGCTGAACAGACTCGCGCCGGAAGGCGCAAGAAGGCTGATGTCGAGGTTGGTCCACGTGATTCCGGAATTATTCTTAATGACGAAGTTCCCGCCGCCGGTGCTGTCGAGCTGTAAGTCGAAAGAACCACTGGCCACTATGCAGGTAACAGAAATACTCGAGACACAAGTGGGGGGATCGCGAAGGATGATCGATGGATCCACAGGAGTGGCGTAAGCAGCGCTCGCCGACAGGATCAGGATAAACCCGAGTGCGAGAGCCCAGAGCGTTTTCATTACTACCCCCTTATAAGCGCAGCACTAACGTTCGGATAGCCATGTACTATGAGCAAATCGAGGTCCAGAGCGGCGGCATTGTTTGCAGATATAAGCACTGTTGTTTCTTGATGATAAGCCTATTCTTTGACCGGCTATGACCTCCGTCTCCCAGCGACTGCAAAGGTTTTTCACTTTTGCGCAAACTGCCTTGCATTAACGCAATCGCGCTGGCCAATTCGGACACGTCTGCTAAAATCTCGCTTCGGCTGGAAAACGGGGAATCTTCGACTTGGAACAGGCAAGGGCGGCGAGAACTTATTACGTTTCGGGCGTCGTGCAAGGTGTTGGCTATCGGTATTTCACGCGCAGGGCGGCGGTACGCTTAGGACTGGCCGGTTACGTGAAGAACCTTCTCGACGGGCGCGTGGAGGTGTATGCCATCGGGGAGCAAAAGCAGCTTGCGGCGCTGAGGAAGGAACTCGAGCGCGGACCGCAAACCGCGTCCGTGGCTGAAGTGGCGGAAGAAGAAGCGGAATTGGAAGAGAAATACGCACATGATTTTGCGGTCGAGCATTCTGGTTGAAGTAGAATGCGCGCCTGAAACGACAGTCGGTGATTCACCGAAAGGACAAACCAATCGAATGGACGACCTGAAGAAACTGATTCGCGAAGTTCCCGATTATCCAAAGCCCGGAATTCTATTTTACGATTTGACGACCCTGCTGCAGGACAAAAAAGGATTCCACGACCTGATCGAGAGGCTGGGCGACAAATTTGAAGGGAGGAAAATTGACGTTGTCGCCGGAATAGAGGCACGAGGATTTATTTTTGCGCCGGCGCTGGCTTACCGGCTGGGCGCGGGGTTCGTGCCCGTCCGAAAGGCGAATAAGTTGCCGTGGAAAACGGCGCAAGTGACATATCAGCTTGAATATGGCACGGATAAGCTGGAGATTCATCAGGACGCGGTAAACCGCGGCGAGCACGTTCTCATCTGCGACGACTTGCTCGCGACGGGTGGGACCGCGGCAGCGGCGGTCCAGCTCCTGCGGCAACTCGGCGCGGAAATTTCAGGCGCGGCGTTTGCGGTGGAGTTGAGTTTTTTGAAAGGACGCGAAAAACTTAATGGAACGGAAGTTTTCTCGCTGCTACAGTACGACAAGTGAACGGCGCCCTAGAATTATTTACGACACGCTTTTACGGTGGCGAAGGGCTTCGAACAGCACTACACCGGCGGCGACTGATACGTTGAGGGAGCGAACCGGACCGGTGGTGGGAATGGAAACGAGGAAGTCGCAACGTTTGCGGACTAGGTCGTGCAAGCCCGTGCCTTCGCTGCCCATGACGATGGCGATGCGGCCTTTGTAATCCACTTCGGTGTAACTTTTTTCGGCGCGCTCATCGAGTCCAATCAGCCAAAACCCGGCTTCCTTGAGCTGCTCCATGGCACGCGGTAGATTTTTTACGCGGGCGACGGGCAGATGCGCAAGTGCGCCGGCAGAAACGCGCGCGACTGTGTCGGTCAAACCCGCGGCCCGGCGTTCGGGGATAATGAGTCCAGCAGCGCCCGCAGCGAGAGCCGTGCGAACGATTGCGCCGACGTTGTGCGGATCTTCGATGCCGTCAAGCAGAACGAACAACTGATCGGTGGCTTGGGCGTCAAGCTTCGAATGCCCGGCGAGAAGGTCTTCGATGTCGAGCGTTTCGCGTGACGCCGTAAAGGCGACGACGCCCTGGTGATGTTCAGCGGCCGCGGCGCGGTCGAGTTGAGCGCGATCCTCGAAGCGCACAGGAACACCTCGCGAGCGCGCGAGGTCGAGAATTTTCTGGATGCGGCCCCCGCGCTGTCCGCGAGCCACAAGTATGCGGTCGAGCGGGCGTCCGGCGACGAGCGCCTCTTCCACAGCGTGAATTCCCGCCAGATGGTTCATTTCAGCTTTCGATTGTGGCGATGACGTGTGCGGCGAGAGCTTCGCCGCGGCCGATTTCGCCGAGGCCTTCGTGCGTTTTGGCCTTCAGATTGATCTGCTCGCTGGAGATACCGAGAGATTTCGCGAGCGCCTCGCGCATGGCGGGGAAATGAGGCCCCAGCTTGGGGCGTTCCGCGACGACGATGGCGTCAATGTGACGGATCTTCCAATTCTTGCGTTCGAGGTACTGGCGAACCTGACGAAGAAAAACCAGGCTCGAAACGCCGCGCCACTTGGGATCAGTGTCGGGGAAATGCGTGCCGATGTCGCCGAGACCTGCTGCGCCGAGCAATGCATCGCAAATAGCGTGGCTGAGAACATCGCCATCCGAGTGGCCTACGGAGCCTTTTTCAAACGGCACTTCGGTGCCGCCAATCATTAACTTGCGATTTGCAGACAGGCGATGAAGGTCGTAGCCAATTCCGGAGCGCGAGACGCGTTGCGGTTCTGCGGCCTGCGTGCGTTGAGTGGCGGCCTTCTTCGGGGAAGCTTCTGTCATGCCAGCCTTTTGGAATTGCTTGCGGAGTTTCGCGTCCGCGGCAAAAACTGCGGCGAGGAGATGAGCAGGCGTGACGTGTTCGGAGTGGAGTTTCTTGGCGATCTCCGGAGCCGCGGTGAGCGCACGCTTGCCTTTTGCGTCGACCGGGATTTCATTATTGGCCTTGCTGGCCAAATTGAGGCTCTCCGGAGTGAGGCGCACAAGTTTAAGCGGAACTTTGGCCCAATTTACATTGCGGAATATCGCGGGACTTTCCTTGCGAATGCCGGCTAAAAAATGAAGCAGAGTCATTGTCTTGGAGTTGTCCGCGGCGGCCGCCAAGCGGGCCATGAAGATGCAGCGGCGCGTTTCGTCGTCGAATTTCTCGAACATATTATTTTCGCTGGCGCTCCTGGTCGAGATAGAAACGCGCGAGTTCCATGTCAGCGGGACGAGTGATTTTGATGTTCCGTTCTGAGCCGTGGACGACGTAGACATCACGGCCTGTACGTTCGACGAGCGCGGCTTCGTCCGACGCAGTGAAGCCGTCCTGCTCGGCGCGCGCAAAGGCTTCCTTCAGCACGCTGACCTGGAAGGCTTGTGGCGTTTGCGCCAGAACGATTCTCTCGCGCGGAATCGTGGCGGAAATCAGTGCGACGTCTTCGGGGAGCGTTGCGCGGCGGACTTCCTTGACCGTGTCAATGGCGGGAACGCCGAGAATCGCGGCGCCGCGCGTGCGGGCTTCGGCAATGACGCGATCCACTTGCTCGCGCGTGATGAACGGACGCACCGCATCGTGAACGAGAACCAACTCCGTATCCGCCGAGATTTTCGCCAGCGCATTGCCAACGGATTGCTGGCGCGTTTCGCCACCCGTCACCACGCGGATGGGACGGCCAAAGTCCTCTTTCGACAGGCGCCGTTCGAGCGCTTGAACTTCGTCAGGGCGCGTGGCTATCAAAAATTCCGAAATGGCCCCCGATTCGGATAAGCGCCGAAGCGTGAACACAACAATCGGCACGCCGTCGAGTTCGAGGAATTGCTTTGGGACGCCGGCACCCATACGGG
>DASZCH010000077.1:0-15445 GCA_035943235.1 Candidatus Acidiferrales bacterium | reverse complement strand
GGGAATCGAGAACCGCAATCCCGCGAACACGGACGATTTGGTGGGGATTTTTCCGGCTTCGACAGCGGAGGACGTGAACCATGCCGTCGAGGCGGCGAAGGGCTCGTTCGATAAATGGCGGCTGACGCCGGCGCCGAAGCGCGCGGAGATCCTCTATCGCGCGGCGGAGATCATGATTCAGCGCAAGGAAGATTTGGCCGTCGACATGACGCGCGAAATGGGCAAAGTGCTGGCCGAAACGCGCGGCGACGTTCAGGAAGCCATCGACATGACGTATTTGATGGCGGGAGAAGGCCGGCGGCTGTTTGGGCAGACCACTCCTTCGGAGCTGCCGAATAAATTCGCGATGAGCGTGCGGGCGCCGATTGGCGTCTGCGGTTTGATCACGCCGTGGAATTTTCCCATCGCGATTCCGTCGTGGAAAATGATGCCCGCGCTCGTCTGCGGAAACACGGTGGTCATCAAACCGGCCGAGGACACGCCGCTCTCGACGTATTACCTGGTGCAGATTTTGGAGGAGGCCGGGCTGCCGGAGGGCGTGGCGAATATTGTCAGCGGAATGGGGCCGGACGCGGGCGCGGCGCTGGTGAATCATCCGGATGTGAAACTCGTGAGCTTCACGGGCTCGACGGAAGTCGGGAGAATTGTGGCGCAGGCGTGCGCGGGAACGTTCAAGCATTGCCATCTGGAAATGGGCGGCAAGAATATTATTTTGGTGATGGACGACGCGAATCTGGACCTTGCCGTCGATGGCGCGATCTGGGGCGGATTCGGCACCACGGGACAGCGCTGCACGGCGGCGAGCCGCGTCGCAGTGCACAAAAAAGTGTACAAGGAATTCGTTGATAAATTCGTGGCCCGCGCGAAATCGTTGCGCGTCGGCGATGGATTGCGAACGGATGTCGACATGGGGCCGTCGATCAACGAAACGCAATTGCAGACGGTGATGAAGTACGTCGAAATCGGCAAGCAGGAAGGCGCGAAGATTGCGACCGGCGGGCACAGATTGGATAAAAGTCCGCACGCGAAGGGATGGTTCCACGAGCCGACCGTGTTTGTGGATTGCAATCCGAAGATGCGCATTTGCCAGGAGGAAATTTTCGGCCCGGTCGTCTCCGTGATGCCGATGAACAGCCTCGATGAAGCAATCGAGATTGCGAATGGCGTGAAATACGGATTGTCGTCGTCGATTTACACGCGCAACGTGAATGACGCGTTTCGCGCGCAGCGGGATCTGGACACGGGAATCGTTTACGTGAATGCGCCGACGATTGGCGCGGAGACCCATTTGCCGTTCGGCGGCACCAAGCAAACCGGCAACGGGCACCGCGAGTCGGGCGCGCCCGCGCTCGATTTTTATTCCGAGTGGAAGACGATCTACGTCGACTACTCGGATCATTTGCAGCGCGCCCAAATCGACAACGCTGAATAAGCGTACGCTCCCTAGAATTGTCATTCCGAGGACCGATCTGCTTTTCGCAAAGCGAAAAACTGCGACTAGGAACCTGCTGTTTTCCGTTGCTGGTTAATGGATACAATCTCGAGCAGGAGTTCCGATGAGAATCAAAGTGGTGGTTCATCAGGCGGAAGAAGGTGGTTATTGGGCTGAGGTTCCGGCTATCTCGGGCTGTGCGACACAGGGAGAAACCTTCGAGGAATTGCTGAAAAACCTCTACGAAGCGGTGGAGGGTTGTCTGTCGGTTGATGTCGAGCAGCCCAAGTTCACCGGCAAGGACCACATCGTAGAAATCAACTAAGCTCGCGGAACGATCTGCAACTTTTTCAAATGGCTGTCGAGGCGCCGTATGCCCATTGTCCACGAAAAAAGATACAGAAACCAAATCCCATGAAGGATCGTCCATCCGCGTGAATGAATCACCCGATCTGGCGAGATAACCATTCCGAAAGGACTTCCTTCGGTCTGACATGCCATAAGTGTGCAGGCAGTTCCGCCTCGCCTCCCAACAACGCTGTCGAAAATGAGAATGGATACTCCGCTCTGCTGTCCCTCGATTACGTTGAAGACTTGCCTAATTTGTCTGCCCGAAATGTAGACCTCGGAAAACCAGCCGGGAACCGGGTGACAGATCGTGGGATGGATCGGGCTCCGCCAATTAGGAGCGGGGGGACCGACATATTGAAAACCCCACCTTGCAGCGAGATCGCGCATGGCTCTTGAACGAAACACGTAGAAGACTCTTAGCACGCCAACGATCAGCGCCAACCCTGCAAGCACCGGGAGAAATTTGAGTAGCATCACAGCTCTAAGTTCTAACGCCGGTCATACCGCGTCCGCCGAAGATGGAGGCGGCAGGGGCGAGGGCGGGGTTTGCGGCGCGATGACGGGATATGACGGCGCGGCCGGAGAGGCGACGTGCTGCGGCGCGGGCTGGAAGTTGCGCTGATACCAGAGCGTTTCGCTGGCGCGCTGCCACAGGCGCGTCCCGAGCCACCAGAGAATCATCAACTGGCTGAGAAAAAATGCGCCGGTGATAGCCGTCGGCGGCAGGATGTACATCCAGAGCCACAGGCCGATACAGAATCCGACGATCCCCACGACGCTGATGCTGAAATAAAACCAGAAAAGCCGCCCGAAATTCCCAAACGTGAGACGCCACGCGACCGCGAGCGAGCGGCGCATACGGCGTTCGTTTTGCGCGACGGAGTGAACCTCTGCCATATCAAACCAGAGCCGAAGAACAATCAGCAAAAATAAAATTGCAATGCCAACAATGACCCTGAACCAGATGCTCGCCATAGGCGAGACTGCTACACCCTCGATGTGATCGCCGGCGTTGTAAGCGATGAAGCGAAGAATCGCAATGGGAATCAGGCAAAGCAGCAGGAAAATGACGAGACGGACGAAGCGCCAGAGAAATGCGCCGCTCGATTCGAAAAATTCCGCTGTGGTCATGCGGCTGTCGCGGCGATAGGCTTCGAGAATCCCTCCCGTGATGAAAAGCATAAAGGCGAAAAAGACCAGGCTGTAGGCGAGCGCCGTCGCTGACACGTCGAGTGGAGAGACGCCGGGCTGCTGCGCGATTCCGCCAATGGCAGCGAGATCGAAGCCGTGAACCAGACGATCAGACGCGAGGCTGTGGTTGAGCATGTCGCCTGTCCTGCTGGCGAGTCCGCGAATGGAAAAGAAACCGAGGATCAAATTCACCGCGAAGATGCACCAGAGAACGCGCTGACGGCGCCATACGAGTCCCGCGCCTGCAAGAAAGAAGCCTGAGTTTTGTGCCGCCATATTGCGTTCCTTTAGAAGTGAAAATCCTCATGTCAGTCCCGATAGAAGGCATCGGAACGGGACATGAGCTACAAAGTGAAATCACGAAAAACGAAACTCGAAAAGCGAAACTCGAAAAGACAACGCTGCTCGCCATTACGAAAGCAAAGGTAAGAATTTATGTGAGCCACGACAGGGCCTGGCCGAGCCACTCGCTCATAAAAAGCCAGATGTTCGACAGTTTTCGAGTGGCGCGCGTGTCGGGCGCGGCCGTTTTGCTGTTGTTGTAAAAATTGCGATCCATCCAAATTCCGTATTGCGGATCGATTTGCGCCCAGACGATTTTTTCGGGCTTGGTGTATGAGTAGCGAATCCAGCGGTCTTTGCCGTCCCAACGCTCGTGCGCAATTTCGCCGCCGTCGAATTTCACTTCGACGTCCACGGGACAAATGAAATCACCGTTGCGATGAACAAGTACGGTGTCGCGATATTCCGGCGGAGCTTTCTTCAACGAATCATGTTTCGCGGCAGCTCCGGACTCGTTGTACCAGTCCGCGCGGTCGGAGCGGATGTTGCGAACTTCGTAGTCGAGCACCTGCGTGCCCTTGAAGGCTTGATCGAAATACCAGCTCAAATCCTGCCCCGCGACTTCCTGAATCGTGTTCATGAAGTCGGTGCCGGTGGGATGCTTGAAGCGATACCGCATGAAATAGGTGCGCATCGCCCGGGCCATTTTTTCGGGACCGATGATTTTTTCGAGCGTCAGCAAAACGGTTGCGGTCTTGCCGTAAGTGACGCCGCCGTATGCGCCATCGTTCATGTATTGCCAGCCGAAGCGCGTCAGGGGATCCGTATCCGGATCGGAAAGGTAGCCGAGGCGCTGCGTTTCATAATCGCTCGCTTGGATGAAGGGGAAGTTAACGGCCGAGGTTTTTTGCCCGTAGAGCGCGGCCATGATTTTCGCTTCCGTGTAGCTGTTGATGCCCTCGTCCATCCACGCTTCCTCGAATTCATTTGTTGCAACCATGGCGTACCAATATTGATGGCCGAATTCGTGCTCGACCACGATCTCGGGTTCGAGGACGCTTTTGGGCGTGAACCAATCCGGTCCCGTGCCCGCGGTGATGAGCGTCGGATATTCCATTCCGCCGGCATCTTCGCCTCCATGCGGAGGGTCGACAATCGTGAGCCGGTCGTAGGGATATGGGCCGTACCATTTATCGAAGAGTGTCAGCGTACCTTTGATTGCCTTGATGTAACGCGGCGCCGAAGCCATATGCCCCGGCGACATCAGCATGTGAATTTTCACCGTGCCCGCGCTGCCGGTCCACGAATCCTCAACGTCGGTGAAATGCGGGCTGGCGGTCCACGAAAAATCGATCACATCCTGGGAATGGTAGGTGAGCGACTTGGTGCCGTCTCCGTTGTTTTCGCTGGCGACTAAATCGCCGCCGGCGCCGACGATTTCGTTCTCGGGGATTGTGACGCGAACATCATATGTGCCGAAGTCGGAGAAAAATTCCGTGGTGGCGTGAAATTGATGGCAATTCCACGCATTCTTCCACCACACGCCGACTTTCGGAAACCATTGCCCGACCATGATGAAATCGCGTTTGTATCCGGTGCGCTCAACGACTTCCGGAAGCTGGTCGCGGAATGTCATGCGGAATTGGACCGACGCGCCCGGAGCGATGGGCTTGGGCAAAGTGACTTGCATCACGGTATGGTCGTCTGCGTTGTGATCGTCGGGCTGAACGAATTGCATTTTGCCCGTGAGGTCGCCCATGCCTTCGACTTCGAATTTCGAAATGGTGATCGCGCCGTAGTGTTTTGGGTCCCAGCCTGAGCCGGCGCTTGTTCCGCGCGTCCCGGAGAGGCGGACTTCGGTCATGAATGTGGATTTGGGCTGGAACGCGTTCAGGTAAAGATGAAAGGGAAAAGTTTGCTGCGGCTTGCCGGTGAGATTTTTGTAGGTGAGGTACTCGGTGGCATCGATGGTCTTTTTATCGGCGTTCAGGTGCGCGTCGATCTGGTAAGTGACAACGCGAGTGGAGAGCGGCGCGCCCGCGTTGGACGGAGTGTATAGCGGCGGAATGGATTGTGCGCGTGCAGACGCCGCTAGAAAAAGGGGCACCGTCGAAATGACGATTACCCAGAAAATCCAGCGATGCTTCATGCGTGCCTCCACGGATGCAGCAACAACAGATCGAGACATATCCCTGGCGCGCCAAAGCATAAGCCAGCCTGCGCGTCTCGGCAATGCTCTTCATAACTTAGGCACCATCGAAGCGGTTCTCTCGACCTGCAGGATATACTTGATATTAAGGCAGCAGAAGGCAGGGGGAAAACGCGAAAATTATGACCAGAGATCGGAAGAGCATGCCCGACGTGCCGACGCCTGACTTTGTCGGTGCAGTTTGTGAGATTTGGTTTACGATCAACTACGCCGCCTATCACTTGGCATATACGCGGGTCTATTTGCAAACCCGTTCTATGCAGACACCCGCTGACGAGCTTCGCAAAGACGAGCAGTCCGTAAGGGAACAAGGCCAGATCGATTTGGTCATCTGCAGAAGCCACGTAGCGGCGTTCTTCTGGCAACTTCATCACGTATTCGAGGCCTTGGAATCCGCGATTGGAAAAGGACAAAACGAACATCCGAAGGAGCGATATTTTTACGGCGCGGAACAAAAACTCAAGACCATTCGAGACTCGGCCCTCGCGAAGGAGATAGACGCATATCGCAATGAAGCACATAACATCCCAGCCGTGATTGGTCAGCAGTGGGACTGTCAAGAAGGAAAATTTCTTCATCACTTCTTGCCCACGATTGAGGGCCATGACCCAAAGGAGTCAATCGACCTAAACCAACAACTTCAGATCTACTTTGAGTATGTTGTGAACCTCTGGCTGTCGTTCGTTCCTGAACCTCTTAAGTCAAAATTTCCGCGAGATTTCAGCTTTCCGGTTACCGTCCCATTTTTCTATCTGGGAGAACTTCCTGCCGAGGTCGTCGGCGTCCCTCAGCTTTCAATTTTCTTAGAGGCTTGCGAAAAGCCTGTTGCTGCGGCGGAGACGCCGCACGAAGCACAGCCAGGTGTTTCCTCGAAAGCTTGATCGTGGACGATCCCCGATAGGCTGATTAGCATGTTCATGACCTAAGTTGACGCTTCTTCCTCCACTGGTTACACTAAAATTACGGCTAGCGTGGAATTAACCTGCACGCCGCAGTTCGGTACAAGGAATCCGCGAGAGTCGAAGACGGTTCGAGGCTCATGACCGCAGCTCCAGCATTACAACAGACGCGCCATCGTCAAGTGCTCGCGGAAGTGGTGCGCGCGTACATCGAAACAGGCGAACCTGTTTCATCGCGCACGATTGTGCGCATGCACGCCGAGCCGCTGAGTTCCGCAACGATCCGCAACATCATGGCGGACCTGGAAGACGAGGGCCTGCTGTACCAGCCGCACACTTCGGCGGGACGCGTGCCCACGGCGTCGGCGTACCGTTTTTACGTGGAGCAGATCGCCGCGCAAGCCACTCCGCGTACCGAAGACCGCGAATGGATCCGGCGGGAACTGGATGCGGCAACGACTCCCGAGGGAGTGATGGAGCGCGCGAGCAACGTTCTGGCGGCGGTTTCGCGCGGGCTGGGAATTATCGTTTCGCCGCCACTGTCGCGGACGCTGGTCGAGCATATGCGTTTTCTTTTGCTGCCGGACGGCCGCGTGCTTGTTGTGCTGGTCACCAGCGGCGGAATCACGCGCGATAAATGCATTCGACCGGAGCGCGCTTTCCTGCAGCCGGAACTCGACCGCATCGCGGAATATTTGAACAGCCATTATCCGCGATGGACGCTCGAAGCGATTTGCGCGGACTTGAAGGCACAGCTCGAGCGCGACCGCGAACGCTATGAAAAACTGGCGAGCGGCGCGTTGATGCTGTGCGACCCGAAATTGCTGGGAGAAGACTCGGAGCGCGTTGTCTATATTGGCGGAGCAGCGCAATTTGCGGCGGCGGCGGAATTTCAGAATCAGGAGCAGCTCGGCGAATTGCTGACGACCATTGAGGAGCGCGACCGCCTGATTGCGTTGCTGAGCGGCTGCATCGAGGGGCCGGAGCCGGTGCACGTTGAGCTGGGCGTCGAGAAAATGTCGAACGCGGGAAAACATTTGGCACTGGTGAGCGCGGCGTACAGTCATGGTCAGGCGCGCCTCGGCGAACAGGCGCAAGGGACGCTTGGGATATTGGGGCCGATGCGCATGCATTACGAACGCGTTATCACCGTGGTCGCGCTGATGTCACAATTTTTTTCCGAGGAGTCGAAGGGAGATAAACTGCCGTGAGCGGTCGTGGCGATTCGGAGAAGGAACAGGAACCGAAGGCGAGCGGGCGCGCGGACGCCTCGGAAACCGATGCCGATGATGGCACGGCCTCGGGCGCTGCAGCGTCGCCGGAAATTGAAAAGCTTGCCGCGGAAAAGACGGATTTGCGAAACACGCTGGTTCGTTTGCAAGCGGATTTCGATAATTATCGAAAGCGAATCGAGCGCGAAAAACATCAGGAGCGGCATCGCGGCGCGGAAGGATTGGTCGAGCATCTCCTGCCCGTGCTCGATGCATTTGACCGCGCCATTTCCGCGCATCCTGATGCGGCGGACGACGAGTACCGCACCGGATTCCAATTGATTCGCAAGCAACTGTTTGATGTGCTGGCGAAGCAAGGTCTCCAGAAAATCGAAACCGAGGGCAAGCGATTCGATCCGCACATGCACCACGCGATTGAGCGCTTCGAAACGAGCGACGAGCCCGACGGCGCGATACTCGAGGAATTGCAAGCGGGCTATATTTTTCACGGCAAAGTGCTGCGGCCGGCGATGGTTCGCGTCGCGGCGAATCCCGAAGGCGGGGATCTCGCATCAAATTCCACGGCGAATTAATTCAAGGTCGTAGTATTTAATTTCAATAGGGGACTGAAAGAAGAGCATGCCTTCGACTTCCAAAAACGATTATTACGAAGTGCTTGAGGTAACGCGCGAGGCTACGAGCGAGCAGATCAAGAGCGCGTATCGCAAAGCCGCGTTGAAATGGCATCCCGACCGCAATCCGGAGAATAAAACGGACGCGGAACACCGGTTCCGCGAGGCCAGCGAGGCATACAGCGTTCTTTCCGATCCGCAGAAGCGCGCGGCGTATGACCGCTATGGCCACGCGGGAATCAGCGGGCAGGTGTTTGACGCAAGCAACTTTGGAACGATCTTCGAGGAATTTCAGGATGTCTTCGGCGACATTTTTGGTTTTCAGGATATTTTCGGCGGCGGCGCAGGTGGCCGGCGGCGCGGCGGACGCTCCCGGGCGCAACGTGGCGCGGATTTGCGTTATGACCTGAAGCTGTCGTTCGAGGACGCGGCAGCGGGCGTTAAAACCAAAGTGAAAATTCCGCGCCTCGAGAATTGCGCGGCGTGCCACGGCACGGGAGCGAAACCGGGAACGGGCATGGAATCGTGCGGCACTTGCAAGGGCCGCGGGCAATTGCACTATCAGCAGGGATTTTTTGCCGTGTCGCGGACTTGCCCGGCGTGTCACGGCGCTGGACAGGTGATTAAGGAAAGTTGCGCGGAATGCCGCGGACAGGGAAGGATTGAGCGTTCGCACACGATTGAAGTGGCGATTCCGGCAGGCGTCGACAACGGGATGCGCCTGCGCGTTCCGGGCGAAGGCGAGCCGGGCGCGAATGGCGGTCCGGCGGGTGATTTGTACGTCTTCATCGAAGTGAAGGAGCATTCGTTTTTCGAGAGGCGCGGCGCGGACCTTTACTGCAATGTTCCGATCACGGTGTCGCAAGCGGCTCTCGGCGCAGAGATTCCCATCCCGACGCTGAATGGCGAGGAAAATCTTTCGATCCCTGAGGGCACGCAGCCGGGGACGCTGTTTCGCAAGAAGGGCAAAGGATTGCCGGACCCGCACGGCGGCAAGGGCGACCTCTACGTGAATGTGCGCGTGGTGGTTCCGTCGAAATTGACGAAGGAGCAAAAAGCGCTCTTCGAGCAGTTGCATCGCGTGGTGAAGGTTGAGAACAAGCCGGTCGAGCGCGGCTCCAGCTTCTTCGATAAGGTGAAAGACATCTTCAGTTAGCACTGTCGCCGAGACCAAACACTTACAGCAAAAGAAAAAATGCGCACGGTGACCTTGTGCCGTGCGCATTTGATTTTCTATTCTCTGAAAAAAGTAGTGGCGATTAGCGTTCTCGTACTTCGCGTTACCGAGGCAGCAACGCTTGAAACCGGCTTCCCGAGCCGCACGGACAGAGGTCGTTCCGACCGAGCTTCTCCATCAGTTCTTTTTCGCCGTGAACGATTCTCTTGCCCCGTTTGACGCAGGTCTCTGAGGGATATCCCTTCCGGCGTTTACTCGTCCGCTCGAAAGGAGGATTGGTTTAGGTAAGTTTCGTCGCGTTGCATCGGAGGCCTCCTGATTAAGCGCGGCAATTTTAACACGTCTCCGCTTCTATGTTCTGGAAATCGCGATGGCTGCCCCTGCTGGTCCGGATGCAGTCGTATGTTGGGATGCGCGCCACTGGCCTGGACGTAAAGCTACAACTGGTTGCATAGCCATTAGTCCTCTGTAAAATGTATGCTAGTGAAAATAATGACCGCAGCGGCCGAATCCGGAAGGCGGCGGTTGCTTGCTTGGAGGGCAGGGAACGCGAATTTTGCGCGGCGAGAAACGAATTTGCACAGTTTAGGATTGACCGTCCGGGATTAGAAATCGGCGTAAGTTGTTGCAAACAAAGGGCCGGTGTCATATCTAATCGGTACAAAACCAGACGTTTCGTTGCAGACCGATTTTGACATTTTTTGCGAACTTCATCTCGCGTGCCATTTCAATTCTTGAGTTTCGTGGGGACTTCATTTTCGTGAACAACTGATGCGACGGCGATTCTTTGTTGAGAAATTCGAAGGCAGGCGCGCGGAAATGCGCGGCGAAGCGGCGGAGCATTTGGGGCGCGTCCTGCGCGCGGAGCCTGGGCAGGTTTACGAGCTGAGCGACGGAGAGCAAGTGTGGCTCGGGCGTGTCGAGAAGATTTCGCGGTCAACCGGGAAGGGCGCGGCGATTGAATTTGCGCTCACGGAGAAGATTGCAGCCGAAGAATCGCTCTTGCGAATTCAGTTGCTCCTGAGCATCGTGAAATTTGATCGGATGGAATGGTGCCTCGAAAAGGCGACGGAACTGGGCGTCACGGAAATTGTTCCGCTGGCGGCGGCGCGAAGCGACAAGGCGCTTATTTTGGCGGCGAAAAAACGCGCCGAACGCTGGCGGAAAATTCTGGTGGAGTCGGCGCAGCAGTCGAGAAGATTGCGGCCACCGCTGCTCGCGGAAATTGCGAAGACGGAAAACGGGTTTGCTGCGGCCGATGCGAGCCTGAAAATTATGTTGTCGGAGCGCGCCGATGCGAAACCGCTGCGCGAAATCTTGCGGGACGCATCCGCCAAAAAAGTTTGCATCGCGATTGGGCCCGAGGGCGGGTGGACGGACGCAGAATTTGCAGCGGCGGCAAAAAATCAGTTTCGCGAAGCGTCCCTGGGCCGCGAAATTCTACGTACGGAAACGGCGGTGATCGCGACTCTCGCGACTCTCAAATATGCACTGGATAGAGATCGAAACGAAGGGCACCAGTGAAAATCATTGTCGCCACAACGAAGCAAGCAGATTCCTCGTCGCACGGCTCCTCGGAATGACAATAAAACTTAGGCACGAGGCAACAAAGCAGATCCCCCTGCCTGCCGGCCACGGCGGGCAGGCTCGTCGCGCGGCTCCTCCCTTCGCCGAAACCGCTCGCGGGCCGATAACTCCGATCGGCCCCTACAGCACAATAAAGAAAGTTGTAGCTACGGGGTCAGACGGCCGTGAGTGTAGTGGAATTCGTGCTTCACTTCGTCGTAGTCGTGCATCTTGGGGAGGATCGGGACGCGGCAATTGCGGCAGCCCCGGTTGTAATGTTCGGCGAATTCCTGCGGGAACCGGCGCACGATGCTCGGAATGATCAGCGAATGCTCCGTGGGCAAAAAGCAGCGATTGCCCCGCGGCGCGTTGATAGACGCGTGGAGAATATCTTCAATATCGATTTCGTTGCCGCTGCCTTCGATAAGCTTTTCGAGGCCGCGCGTGGCTTCATACGTGCCGTCTTTGCAGGAGCGGCACTGGCCGCAGGATTCGATCCACAGAAATTTCGAAAAAATGTACGCGACCTGCACCATGCAGTTGGAGTCGTCGTAGACCATGAAGCCTGCTGAGCCAAGCCCCGAACCCGCGTTGCGCATCGAACCAAAGTCGAGCGGGGTGTCGATGGACTCAGGGTAAAGGCCCGCGCTGGCGACGCCGGAGAAAATCGCTTTGAGTTTTCGACCGGGACGCAAACCACCGCCCGCCTTCTCGATCAGTTCGCGCATCGTTGTACCCATCGGCAATTCGTAAAGGCCTTCGCGCTGCACGTCTCCGGAGAGGGTAAAGATTGTGTGGCCCGGCGTGTCGGCGGTTCCCATGGAGCGAAACCAGTCGGCGCCGTTGCGAATGATGTGCGTGACGGTGGACATGGACTCGCAATTATTTACGAGCGTCGGATTGGTGCGATCCGGAATGCAGGATGGGTAGCCCGCGAAAAGGCCCAGCACGTATGGCGGATAATCCATTTCGCGCGGCATCGCTTCGCGGCCTTCGATGACTTCGAGCATGGCCTTTTCTTCGCCGAGCAAATAATCCTCCGGGCCATAGACGAATTGGATTGGAACCTCACCCAGCGCGTTGCGAGCAGTCATTTCTTGGTGCGCGCGCGCGGTGCAAGCGATGGCGTGTTCGAATGTGCCTTTCATCGCGATGAAAGCCTTTTGGGCGTTCATTGCATAGGCGGCGATGGCCACGCCCTCGAGGAGTTGGTAGGGATTGCGGCCCATCATCATGCGGTCTTTGTACGTGCCGGGCTCGCCTTCGGTGGCATTGCAGGCGACGAATTTTGTGGGACAAGGGTCGCTCGCGATGCTAGCCCATTTAATGCCAACGGGGAAACCGGCGCCGCCGCGTCCGCGAAGGCCGGATTTCTTGACTTCGGCGATCACCGCTTCGCGCGGCATCGAACGCGCCTTTTCAAGCGCCTTGAGGCCGCCAATGGCGATGTAGTCGTCGAGCGATTGCAGCGGTTTGTCCGGCAAGAGATAAGGTTTCCCGTTATGCGAGGCCTGGCTGGTTTCCATCCGTGTTCCCTCTCTCAAAGAGGCTTTCGTTGGGTGCGTGCTTGTGCCGGCGCGAGCGCCCGAAAGCGATGAAAGCGCCAGCGGCAACCCAGAATCGTAGCACAGACACGCAACCACGAGGGAGCGGCAACGCACAAAAAAGTGCGGGGGCAGGCTGCAACGTAGAGGCGTGAAGCAACGTCAGATATAGCAGGGCCGCTCAGATGGTTGATAAGCCGTGGACTCTGCGGAACGTCTGCCGGATTTCTTTGGCCTGATTATGCGCTTGCGCAGATTCCGTGCGTAGCATTCGCGAAGGGGACGACTGAACCGGGGCATTTTGCGACGGGGACGACTGAACCGGGGCATTTTGCGACGGACGCCAGCACAACAGAACATTACGGAGAAAAATGAAGGACCTTCCAAAACTTATTATTATTGTCTGCACGTTGGCGTTTTTCGCGGCTGCCGGATGCACGGAGCACGCCGCTCCGCCTCCCGATACACCGGTTGTGCCGGTGATGGCGGCGAAAGCCGAAATCAAGGCGATACCGATCGAGTTGCACGCGATTGGCGCGGGTGAAGCATCTTCGACCGTTTCGGTGGAATCGCAGGTTGCGGGAATCGTCAGCGCAGTGCATTACGAGCAAGGCCAGTTCGTTAAAAAAGGTGATCTGCTGCTGACCTTGGATAGCCGGCCGTTTGTGGCGAACCTGCAGCTTGCACAGGCGAATTTGACGAAGGATAAGGCGAGCGCGCAGCTGGCGAAAGTGCAGGCGGGGCGCTACCAGAAACTGTTTCAGTCAGGAATCGTTCCGAAAGAACAATACGACCAATTTGTAGCCACGGCGGATGCGAGCGAAGCGACAGTGCAGGCGGACGAGGCGACGGTCGAGACGGCGAAGCTGCAAGTTGCCTACTGCTCCATTTACGCGCCCATCAGCGGGCGCACAGGGAGCCAGCTTGTTTACCCGGGAACAGTGGTAAAGGCGAACGATGTTCCGGTCCTCGTGATAATCAATCAAATTTCGCCCGTGTACGTAGCCTTTTCGGTGCCACAACAGTATCTGAACGAGATCAAGGGTTATATGAAGCGAGGCAGACTACCGATTCAAGCGACCACATCGGACAATACGTCGCCGGAAAATGGGTACCTGACGTTCGTGAACAATACAGTGGACGTTTCGACGGGAACGATTGTATTGAAGGGGACATTTCCGAATAGAGATTTACGGCTGTGGCCGGGAGAGTTCGTGACGGTGATTTTGCGGTTGTCGGAGGAAGAGAAAGCGGTGGTGGTGCCGTCGCAGGCCGTGCAGACGGGACAGCAAGGGGACTATATTTTTGTGATCAAGCCGGACATGACGGTCGATTCACGGATCGTGAAGGTCGCGCGGACGGTAAATGGAGAGTCCGTGATCAGCGAAGGAGTCAAACCCGGCGAGACGGTGGTCACGGATGGGCAAGTGCGCTTAGTTCCCGGCATAAAAGTGGAAGTGAAGAAGAGCCTCTGAGGAAGCGCGAGAACCTGAATGCAGATCGCACAGAATTTTATTAAGCGTCCGGTGATGACCAGTTTGTTGATGCTGGCCATTCTGTTGTTCGGCATCGTCGCGTACCGCAGCCTCGCGGTCAGCGATTTGCCGAACGTGGATTTCCCGACGATCTCGGTTTCGGCGAGCCTCGCTGGGGCGAGTCCAGAAACGATGGCTTCGGCAGTGGCGACGCCGCTCGAAAAACAATTCACGACAATTGCCGGGCTGGATTCGATGACCTCGTCGAGCTCGCTCGGGTCCACCCAAATCACGTTGCAGTTCGATTTGAGCCGGAACATCGATGGCGCAGCGCAGGACGTGCAGGCAGCAATCACGGCGGCTGCGAATCAACTTCCGCCGAACATGCCCACGCCTCCGACGTTCCGCAAGGTGAATCCCGCGGACTCACCGATTTTCTTCCTGGCCGTGACCTCGCCGACGTTGCCGCTATCGGAGGTGGACGAGTACGGGGAGACGCTGCTGGGGCAACAGATATCGATGGTCAGCGGCGTGGCGCAAGTCTCTGTCTACGGCTCGATGAAATACGCCGTGAGGATTCAACTGGACCCGAAAGAGCTGGCCAGCAGGCAGATCGGAATCGATGAAGTCACGACCGCGGTTCAAAACGCGAACGTGAACTTGCCCACGGGAACTCTCTACGGAACGCACAAAGCGTTTACGGTGCAGGCGAACGGGCAGATGACGGATGCGGCGATGTACCGGCAGATGATCGTCGCGTACAGAAACGGATCGCCCGTACGGCTCGACGAGCTGGGGAAGGTGTACGACAGCGTCCAGAACACGAAGCTGGCGAATTGGATCAACACAAAACCGGGAATTATTCTTGCCGTCCAGCGGCAGCCGGGGACCAACACGATCGAAATCGTCGACGCGATCCGCAAGCTGCTGCCCAGCTTTCGCGCCATCATGCCGCCGGCGATGGAAATGTCGATCGAACACGATCGGTCGATATCCATCAAGGCCTCGGTAAATGATGTGAAGTTCAGTTTGTTCCTGGCGATCATTCTGGTGGTGCTGGTGATTTTCCTGTTTCTGCGGAACACCTCGGCGACGATCATTCCGAGCCTGGCGCTGCCAATGTCGATCATGGGAACGTTCGCCGTGATGTACCTGCTGGGATACACAGTGGATAACTTATCGCTACTGGCTCTGACGCTATCGGTGGGGTTCGTCGTCGATGACGCGATCGTGATGCTCGAAAACATCGTGCGGCACATGGAGCATGGCGAAGGAGTGCTGGAAGCGTCACTGAGCGGCTCCCGCGAAATCGGATTCACGATTGTGTCGATGACGTGTTCGCTGGCCGCGGTCTTTTTGCCGGTTTTTTTCATGGGCGGAATTTTGGGGCGGCTGTTGCATGAATTCGCGGTCGTGATTATTTCGGCGATTCTGGTTTCGGGGCTGGTGTCGCTGACGCTGACGCCGATGCTGTGC
>DASZCH010000076.1:0-1650 GCA_035943235.1 Candidatus Acidiferrales bacterium | reverse complement strand
GTACCCAAAGGTCGTCCGCTTCCGCTCGATATGGACGAACCTCGGCGCGTCGCCGAGGCCGTCGCTACTCTGGGCCTGAAGCACGCAGTCATAACCAGCGTCAATCGCGACGACGACAATATCGGCGGTGCAAAGATTTTCGCGGAGACTATTCGCGAAGTCCGCCGCGTCGCACCGGATTGCCGCGTCGAAGTCCTTATTCCTGATTTTCAGGGAATCGATGAAGCTCTGCAGATTGTCCTTGATGCCCGCCCTAATGTGCTCAACCACAATACCGAATCTGTTCCGCGGCTTTATCGTGTCGTCCGCTCCGGCGCCAGATACGCTCGCACACTGCGGCTTCTCGAAAACGCCAAGAAGTTCTCGCCGGGGATTGTAACCAAGTCGGGCCTGATGGTTGGCCTAGGCGAAACCATGACGGAACTGGTCGATGTTTTTCGCGATCTGGCCGAGCGCAATGTGGACATCCTAACCGTGGGACAGTATCTCCGGCCCTCTCGCGATCACCTGCCGATTTCACGCTTTTATACGCCTGAGGAGTTCGTTTACCTGAAAGAAGAAGCCTTACGCCTCGGCTTCCGCCATGTTGAATCCGGCCCGCTGGTGCGGTCTAGCTATCACGCCCACGAACAAGCGGATGGAGTCGGCCGCTCGTAATCCGATCTGTCACTCGCCCGGGCGTTCAGGTGTGCCAGCCCACTTCCCTCTGTACTCCCCTTCGATCACCGGAGGCTCGTTTGCATTGTGCTTCTCGATCGCGGACGTCTGCTTCCATTTGCGATAAACATTCATAACTGCAAACGTCCAAAAGGGGACCAGATCAACACCCGGCACAAGTTCGGCAGCGAACGCCGGCAGGAACTCCCAATGCCATCCCAGCAAGCGCACCAGGACGACTGCCATCGTGACGTCGAGAATGTCATCGGCAGGCGAAAGTGCTCCTTCGGCAAACAATGGCAGCACGAATATTTGTGCGGCGTCAGCGGCCATGGCCAAAATCATCGCGGCTTGGAAGTGCCAGCGGCCTTGCAGCGACATCGACTCATCTGACATGACACTATTTTACGTGGACAACGGGAGCTATGAATCGTGTTTGAGGAAACAACTCGTCGGGTGGCCCATTCAAGCCCGATGTTGGTCGGTGGCCCATTCAAGCCCGATGTTGGCTTGAGTGGGAGAAATTAGCTTTCGCTCGGGCTAGCCCGCCCTTTAAGTGATCCCACTGAGGTTGCCCGACCCTCTTCTGCTTTTTTGTAACTACCACATCAGAGGGTGCCCCATCCTTCCCCGCCTTTGGGAAGGGTGGGAACCAGTCGGAGGAAGTTCAAGTTCGTGGTTCCCACCTTTCGCACACCGCCAAATGTGGGGCACCCATTTCCTCTATAGTCCTCGACAAAACCGGGACAAAACTTGGGACACTTATGGCACTGCGCATCGCCCATCGAGCATCATTTCTTCCTAACCGCCGTCCATCTTCCGTCCGCACGACCTTCCACCTTCATGCGTCCCTTCGCCGAATCCCCATCAATCCACCCGGCGAGCGTAGCTGTCACCGTGCCTGGCTGCTCCGGCCACGTTGCACCGAATGTCAGCTCAACATAACCGTCGCGCCACACGCCGCTGACGGCCTGGTCATTGCCTAAGTCTCCC
>DASZCH010000075.1:0-7102 GCA_035943235.1 Candidatus Acidiferrales bacterium | reverse complement strand
CGCTGCGGATTGTCGTCCTCGATCCAGCGCACGGAGGCGAGGACACAGGCGCGCGCGGTCCAGGCGGAGCGGCGGAAAAAGATCTGGTGCTCGAGTTCGCGCAAATCACCGCGGACGCTCTGCGCGCACAGGGCTTCGAAGTGGTGATGACCCGGCGCGGCGACACGGACCCATCGTTTGACGATCGCGCAACAATCGCCAACGCGCAGACCGATGCGATTTTCATCAGCTTGCATATTGGGTCGTCCGGACCTCCGGGCAGCATTCGCACATATACATATTTATTTCCGACTGCATCTGTTGCAGCGTCGGCAAGCACGGCCGCGAAACCACTCCCCGCTCCGCCAGGATTTTTGCCGTGGAGAGAGGCGCAGGAGCCTTACGCCCAACAGAGCCGCAAATTGGGCGACTTGCTTCAGGTTGAGCTTGCGCAAAAATTCAAAGGCTCTCCGGAAATTTCTTCCAGCCTGCCTGTATACGAACTCCGCTCTGTCGCGGCGCCGGCCGTGGCCATCGAAATCTCGAATATCGCGGCTGACCCGCAACAGCTCGAGGCCATGGCGCCCAGCCTCGCCGACGAAATCGCTCGCGCGGTCGCGGCCTACAAAACGATTTATCCGCCCGGAGGCAAATAGTTGCCGCGAAACGCCAAAATTGCCGTGATCATTCTCCTCGCCGCGGTGCTCGCCGGTTTGATCTACTTGCGCGTGCTGCACCAGCGTGTGGCGCGTCTGGCGCGCACGCAAGCGACCGAAGAACAGGAACGCCGCGAAGTGGTCGCGCCGCCCATTTCCACGCCGACGGACGTGGTTGCAAACGCGCAACTTTTTTGGCTCTCGACGTCGCGGTCCGATCAACTCTCGGCGGTCACCGTGCAATTGCCGCTATCGGCCGACCCTGTGGAACGCGCGAAACAGCTTATCGGCGCGCTGATTGCCAATCCGCCGACGCCTGCGCAACGAACGCTCCCCGTCGGCGCAACGTTGCTCAGTTTTTACATTCTGCCGGACGGCACGGCGGTCGCGGATTTCTCGGACGCGCTCGCATCGGAAATGCCTTCAGGAATCCTCAGCGAATGGATGGCCGTGAATTCGATTGTGCAGACGCTCGCGGCCAACATGCCGGCGATCACGCGGCTGAAAATTCTGATTCACGGCCAGGAAGCCGAAACACTCGCGGGGCATATCGACATCTCCGGATTTTTCGATATGAAGACGCCGCCCGTCACGGCGCCGGCTGCGGTACCGTCTGCCGCGCCTGCGCCGCAACCAAAGCCGACCGCGCCCGGCGGTTGACACTCGCCGCAACGAACGTCAAACTAATCACTGAAATCAATTCACAGGGAGGATTTGTGCGACCGGACGGACGCGCGGCGAACGAATTGCGGCCAGTCAAACTGACGCCCGATTTCGTCTCGACCGCGGAAGGAAGCGTGCTGATCGAATCGGGCCGCACGCGCGTGGTCGCCACGGCCACGGTTGAAGACGGCGTGCCGCACTTTTTGCGCAATCAGGGCAAGGGATGGGTCACCAGCGAGTACGGAATGCTGCCGCGCGCCACCGACAAACGCACGCCGCGTGAAGCCGCGCGCGGGAAACAATCGGGACGCACGCAGGAAATTC
This sequence comes from Candidatus Acidiferrales bacterium, assembly GCA_035943235.1. Lineage (GTDB taxonomy): Bacteria > Acidobacteriota > Terriglobia > Acidiferrales > UBA7541 > DAHUXN01. Next base: position 5,480 of record DASZCH010000075.1, on the reverse strand, counting down.
AGCGGCTGATCGCGCGCGCGTTGCGCGCCGTCACGGACCTTGACGCTCTCGGCGAGCGAACCGTGTGGATCGATTGCGACGTCATCGAAGCGGACGGCGGCACTCGCACGGCTTCGATTTCGGGGGCGTTTGTGGCTCTTGCGTTGGCCTTTGAGCGCATGAAGGCGGCGGGAATTTTGCGCGCCATTCCGCTGCACGATTCCGTGGCAGCCATCAGCGTCGGCATCGTGAAAGATGAATTGCTGCTCGACCTCGCCTATGAGGAAGACTCGCGCGCGCAGGTGGACATGAACGTGGTGATGACCGGCTCGGGGAAACTAGTGGAAGTGCAAGCCACGGCGGAAGGACGGCCCTTCACCGAGAACGAAATGCAGTCGCTTTTGCGTTTGGCCGCGGCGGGAATACATCATTTGACGGAAGTGCAGCAGGAGCTGCTCCACATGGAATTCCGTGCCCGCGCGCGTTAAGTTGCTGCTCGCATCATCGAATGCGCACAAGCTCCGCGAATATCGCTCCATGGCCAATGGCCGTGCAATTGAGTTGGATTTGCTGCCTCGCTTCCGCGAATTGCCCGCGTTTCCCGAAGACGCTCCCACATTCGCCGAAAATGCGGCGGGAAAAGCTCTGCATTATGCCCGCTCGAGCGAGGAAATAATTTTTGCGGACGATTCAGGCCTGGTCGTGCCGGCGCTGGGTGGCGCGCCCGGTGTGCATTCGGCGCGCTATGCCGGTCCAAAAGCAACCGATGCCGAACGCATCGCGAAACTGCTCGGTGAAATGCGCGATTTGAGCGGCGATGCTCGCCGCGCGCGATTCGTCTGCGTGATTGCGGCGGCGCGAATGGGCAAAATGCTCGCGGTGATTTCCGATTCGGCGGAGGGAGTCATTGCGAACGAACCCCGCGGCCGCGACGGGTTCGGCTACGATCCGATTTTCTATTTTCCGGAGCGCGCAAAAACATTTGCGGAATTGTCCGAGACGAACAAGAATGAAGTGAGCCACCGCGGCAAAGCGTTTCGCAAGTTGCTCGCGGATATTTCTCCGTAAAAACGGACCTCGAGCCGCATACATCCTCGCTGAAACGTGGTAAATACCATGAATCCTGTAGAATCCTGCGCCAAGAATTTGAATCTAAGAGCAGTTGTAGAACGCGCGGTAAAGGAGTAAAAAGGAAACTCCTGCCACGCCAGGATCCCGCATGGCCACTCCCAAACTAGCGACGGAGAGTTTTTACCATTTGCAGAAGCGCATCGAGCAGGCGCGCGAGCAAACGGATTCGCTCTTTGCCTTGCTGCGCCCGGATGCGATTTACGAGCGCCCCATTCCCGAACGTCACCGCCTGATTTTTTATCTTGGGCATTTGGAATCGTTCGACTGGAATTTGCTGGGACGCGACACGTTTGGCCTGGCGAGCACACATCCGGCGTTCGACAAACTCTTCGCCTTCGGCATCGATCCTGTTGACGGCCAATTGCCCGGCGATCAACCGGGCGACTGGCCGGGCGTCGCGGAAATTCAGGCGTACAACGCGAGGCTGCGCGAAACAATTGACGCCGGAGTGCGTGCTCCTTCCGGCAGGATTGCGGCGGAAGCTGCCGGCGCGTCTTTGGACACCTTGCTGAACGTCGCGATCGAGCACCGTCTGATGCACGCCGAAACGCTTGCTTATTTGCTGCACCAATTGCCCATCGAGAAAAAACCCGCGCAACGGATTTTATCGGCACGGGCGTTAGAAGCGCCATCTTCGCAAACTGTCGTGCCGCGAATGACTGCCATTCCGGAAGGCGTAGCGACTCTCGGCATGCCGCGCGACCGCGGGCAATTTGGTTGGGACAATGAATTCGAGGAGTTGAAAGTTTCGGTGCCACGATTCAGTATCGGCGTTTTTCCCGTCACCAACGGCGAATACCTGCAATTTGTCCGCAGCGGCGGCTACGAAAACAAAGCGCATTGGAGCGCGGACGATTGGCAGTGGCTGACCGCGCAGCGAATTTCGCACCCGCTTTTCTGGGAACGCAGCGAAGCCAACTATCGCAGCGGCCGCAGTAATGAAAATGACGGTTGGGATTATCGCGGAATGCTCGCGCAAATTCCGCTGCCGCTCGACTGGCCGGTTTACGTGAGCCACGCGGAAGCATCGGCGTACGCGCGATGGGCGGAGCGCGCCCTGCCCAGCGAAGCTCAGTGGCATCGCGCCGCCTACGGCAATGTTTCCGGCGCGCAAGAAAGCGACCAGATGTATCCCTGGGGCGCCGCCGCGCCAACCACGGATCGCGGAAATTTCGATTTTGCTCACTGGGATCCAACGGCTGTGAACGCGCATCCGGGCGGCCAAAGTGCGTTCGGCGTGCACGACCTGCTCGGCAACGGTTGGGAATGGACGTCCACGCCCTTCGCGCCTTTCCCCGGATTCAAACCGTTTCCGTTTTATCCCGGATACTCGGCGAACTTTTTTGACGGCAAGCATTTCGTAATGAAGGGCGGCTCGCAGCGCACGGCCGCGTGCATGTTGCGGCGCTCGTTCCGGAACTGGTTTCAGCCGCATTATCCTTACGTTTACGCAAAGTTTCGCACGGTGGAGGAATAACCCATGGCAACCACGATGCGCATTCATACGCATGACGTCTCCGGAACGCCGGCGGGCGATTTAGGCGTCGACGTCCGCGACGGCCTCAGCAAAACCGGACAAAAAGAATTGCCTTCGAAATATTTGTACGACGAAGTAGGCTCGGCGCTCTTTGAAGTGATCTGCCTGCTGCCCGAATACGGACTCTCGCGCGCCGGCGCGCGTTTGCTGAAGCGTCACGCGGACGAAATGATTGACCACCTGCCGTCGCCTGTTACGGTTGCGGAACTCGGAAGCGGCAGCGGCACGAAAACACGGTGGATACTCGAAGGGCTCTCCCGCCGCCAGCCCGTCACTTATTATCCGATCGATATCTCGCGCACTGCTCTTTCGCGCTGTTGGCAGGAACTGGGGCGAATCGATTCCGTCAGCGTGGTGGGATTCGAGCGCGTCTATCTTGACGGATTGCTCGACGTCGCGTCGCGGCGCAATGCGGGCGAGCGTTTGCTGGTGCTCTTCCTTGGCAGCACAATCGGCAATTTCGACCGTCCCGCGGGAGAACAATTCCTGCGCGAAGTGCGGCGCATCCTGCATCCGGGAGACGCGCTGCTTCTCTCAACCGACCTCGAAAAGTCCGTCAGCCAGTTGCTTCTCGCTTATGACGACCCGGCCGGCGTGACCGCGGCCTTCAATCGCAACCTCCTGGCACGCATCAATCGCGAGCTGCAAGCGGATTTTGATTTGAAGTATTTCAAGCATGAAGCGCGCTGGAACGACGGCGAGCGTCGAATCGAAATGCATTTGCGCTCCACGCGCTCGCAGAAGGTTCACATACGGGGAGCCCAACTCGAAATTGATTTCAGCGAGGGCGAAACGATCTGGACAGAAAGCTCGCACAAATATCGTTGCGACGAAGCCGCCGGAATGGGCGAACGCGCCGGCTTCCGTTGCGACGCACAGTGGGTCGACGCCGAGTGGCCCTTCGCGCAGAGCCTGTTCCTGGCCGCGTAAGAGACCAAAAAAAACCGGACTCGCTGGGGGCAACGAGTCCGGCTGTTTGAGGGAGCTAGAAATTCGAATTGCCGCGCGAAGGCTGTCTACCAGCCCAATTGTCTCGCCAGGAGCAACAATCTTAACGTTTCTCGGTAGGTCAAAATCGCCACGGTGCTTTGCGCGGCCCACAGCCACGGGTGAACGTTCTCGGCAAACCAACTTGCCGGGCTGTGCGGCGCTTTCGCTTCGCTGGCCAGGTTGTCGTTCAACGCGCTCATTTATTGTCCTTTTGTGCTTCGCGAACTAGTGGACCACTGTGAATGGCATATCGTGCTCGACGGCAACCACCATCGATTTGAAAACATCTACGTCCCAGTTGTCGGCAATTCGTAGTCGCAACACGTCGTTCGTTTCGCTCACCAAGCGTCCGCGCAACGGAACACGTAGATTGCCAGCAACCACTCGAAGAACCACCGGCTGCCCTATCCAGACCGCGTAGCCACCTTCCATATGCTCGCCCTCCAGAACAGGTTTTGTATCCAGCACAGGCAGTGTGCAGCGTGGAGCCTTTCCGGCAAATGGTACGGGGGACTCGAACCTTTGGGAGCAAAGTACTATACCGATACGGACCGCCTGGGAACTCGGTGAGAAACTTGGTTTTCTGCTATCGTGGGTTTGTAAAGCTTCGGTAAACCAACGGGATACGGGAAGGATAAGCACGGATGGCTGTTCCCTGGCGGGACTTAATCCACCAGCTTTATAACGTCCAAGGGCTGATTCAGTGGGGCGGAACGTCGCTGGTTTGCGCGATCGTCTTTGTAGAGACGGGATTGTTCGTGGGCTTTTTCCTGCCCGGCGATTCCCTGCTGGTAACGGCCGGCGTGTTTGCCGCAACCGGCCACCTGGCGCTGGCGTGGCTGCTGGGGCCCGTTGCGCTGTGTGCTATCGCAGGCGATCAGCTCGGCTATCTTATCGGGCGCAAAGCCGGCACGAACCTCTACCGCCGCGAAGACTCGCGCTTCTTCAAGAAGAAGCACCTCGAACGCGCCAAGGCGTTCTATGACAAACACGGCGGCAAGACCATCATCCTCGCGCGGTTCATCCCCATCGTCCGCACGTTCTGCCCTCCCGTGGCTGGCGCGGCGCGAATGCGCTATTCGCGTTACCTGACGTACGACATTTTCGGCGGCGTGCTCTGGGTTGGCAGCATGGTGATGATTGGCTTCACTCTCGGCAAGAAAATCCCGAACGTCGATAAACAGATTCACTGGGTGATTGCGGGCGTGGTTTTTCTGTCCATTCTGCCGGGCATCATTCAAGCATTGCGCGTGCGAAGGAAAGGCTCGGAAGCAGGGGCGGAGCGCGCCAAATCCACGCGAAGTTGAGAGCGCGATCACGCGGGGTCGATGGTGCGCGGTAAGGCGGTAAAGACGGGCTGTCGCCTCGTCCCGAGATATGAAGGCCCTGCATCGCAAGCTTGCCGCGACGCCGCTCCAACTCAGATTGTCCCTCGCGCACTCCTCTGGTAATCTTTCCTCACGCCGTTGACGCGGAGAGGTGTCTGAGCGGTTGAAAGAGCCCGCCTCGAAAGCGGGTAGCCTGGCAAAACCGGGCTCGTGGGTTCAAATCCCACCCTCTCCGCCATTTCTTCCTTCGTTACTTAAGGTGGCTCTGGTGATTTGGCTCGTGCAGATGGACAGCGGCTGATATCGTTGTTATCTCACTATTCCGTAACTTTGAAGAACGCACGCCATTCGGGGTCATCGCCCAGAACCAAATCTGCGCGATAAACACCCGGTTTCAGAGTAGCGATCGGCAATTTAATTCCGGTGTAGGCCGTAATATGCGGTCGAAGTTCCAGTTTTGCCGGTCGGCTCTGCTCAACCGTGTGATTGTCCAAGTCAAAGATGCGCAATTGCAC
>DASZCH010000074.1:0-16841 GCA_035943235.1 Candidatus Acidiferrales bacterium | reverse complement strand
GATGCAAATCAGGCGAATGATGCGCGTAACAATCGTTCCCTTCCTTCTGCTGCTCAGCGCGATACCAACCTTTGCTCAGGCGCCATACTTCCCAAAGGACGCATTCGCCGGGGAGGGCCGAGCGGGAACGTTCACTACAACTTGGTATTCCCATGCGCTGTCCGCTTTGAACGAACCCTCTCTATGGCAGCTTTCAACAATGAACAAACAGAGCACCGTGTATCGCTTCCTCTGGCTGCGCACATTTCACCATCCAGTCTGTGTCAGGGTTAGCATCGCGCCCGACGGAACTGCAGAAGCTCGGGTTAAGGTCTCCAGTGGCGCTGGAGGATACGACCCTGGTCACGTAATCGAGGATCGCACTAGGACGCTTTCAGCCATTGAGGTAAGCGATCTTCTGAAATTAGTGAGTGCGGCAAATTTCTGGCAGTTGCCAACGGAAGGTCAAACTCGCGGGGATGACGGAGCAGAATGGATTCTCGAGGGCGTGCGCAACGGCCAGTATCATATCGTTGACCGGTGGACGCCAACAAAGGGGGCCTATCGCGATCTCGGCCTGTATTTTATCAAGCATGTCTCGGGCCTGAAGATTCCTCGCAGGGAGATTTACTAGCCACAGAATTCCAGAATCAGTTCGCGCAACGCCTCGGCGCATTTCACCACCGAATCCAGCTCCACATATTCCTCCGCGCCGTGGAGGCCGCGGCCGCTCGGGCCAAAAACCACTCCCGGAATGCCCGCCGCCGCGAGCAGCGCCGTGTCCGTCCAGGCCGCCATGCCGGACAATTCACATGCGCCGCAAACTGGCGCAATCGCCGCGCTCGCCCTCTTCACTAGAGGCGCGTCTTCGCGAATCTCATACGCCGGACGCGCGCCCAGGCCTCCGCGCAGCGTGGCGTGAAATTCAGCGACATTTTTAAGGGGCTTTTCGAGTCCCGCGAGCATTTCGCGCAACTCCGCCTCCGCGCCCTGCTCGGTTTCTCCCGGCAACATGCGGCGTTCGAGCTGCAAGCGGCACTCCGCCGGATAGCTCGAAAGCTCCTGCCCGCCCTCGATCAGCGACGCGTGCAGCGAAGCACTTCCCAGCCGCGGATGCGCCGCGCGCGAAACGAGCCGCGTTTCCAGTTCATCAAGCGCCGCGAGCACGCGACCCATCATGCGTATCGCGTCGCGTCCCTCGGCGGGCAAGCTGCCGTGCGCCGCGCGCCCATGCGTCACAATTTCAAACCACGCGTAGCCTTTGTGCGCGATCACCAGCTTCAGGTCCGTCGGCTCCAGCACAATCGCCGCGTCCGCGCTGTGCCCTCGACGGAGCAGCGCCTCCGTCCCAATGCTGTTACATTCCTCGTCAACGACAGCCGCGAGCATCACCGGCCGCGCCAGCCGCGCGCCTTCGCGCACAATCTCCACAGCTGCCGCGCACATCGCCGCCACGCCGCTCTTAATATCGAGCGCCCCCCGCCCGTACATCCTCCCGTCGCACACGCGCGGCGTGAACGGCTCGCGCATGTCCCCCGCGCCCACCGTGTCGATGTGCGCGACGATCATCAGCGCTGGCTTCGGTGATTCATGCCGCGCGCGTCCGAGGATCGCGACGACGTTGGGCCTGCCCGGCGCGACTTCTTCAAGTTCCGCCGCGATTCCCTTTGCGCGCAAAAATTCCCGCACGTGCTCCGCCGCGCGCTGCTCGCCCCGCGCGCCCGGCACCAGCGTTGGATTCACCGACTCAATCGCCACCAATTCTTCGAGCAGCTTCAGCGTCTGTTGTTTGTCGATTGGCATTGGTCCGCGTTATAAAATTCAAAACCAGGTGCGCTTGCGATACTCGCGGTACGCGTCGCCGAATTTCGCTTCGAGCACGCGCCGTTCCGCGCGAATGCGCATCACCTGCATGGGGATCAAAACGAGGAAAATCAGAAGAAGCAGCGGCCGCCCCAGCAATATGAAAATCGCCGCGATGAGTATCCCGCCAAACACGTACACAGGATTTTGAATCTTAGAATACAGCCCGTGCGTCACCAGCTCTTTCGCCTGCGCGCTGATCGAAAACGACCTTCCGAGCTGCAGCCGCGCCAGCGCCCACAAACAAAACGCCGGAATCGCGATCGCCATGCCCACGACTTGGTGCGTGGTCCACGAGCGACTGAGGCCCTGGTATAACGCGAAACTCCACGCCGCCCCCACCACCAAAATCCACATCCACGTCTGCCACGTTTTCATGCCCGCAGTCTACACACCTTCTCCGCGTCAGGCTATCTCTGCACGCGGGTGCTCCGCACGCCGGCACGCGGTCCAAATGAGTTTCAACCCGGCAAGTGAGAAGAGTACGGAAAGAGGTGAAGGCACTGTCGCAGAACTCACCCACTCGATTCCCATGAAAAGGAATCCGACGCGCTCGATGCCGTTCCGTGGCCGCGACGCGCGAAGCAGCAGCCCATAGAACCGGCCCATATTGAAGGCCGCATCCATTGGCAGCACGTTGCTCTGCCGGAACAACGTTTCTGCTTCGAAGCGTTGGATCGCCTCTTCGAGTGCGATTTCTTCGGGAGTTGCGTCGACAGGTTCTTCGATCATCGATGAGAACGGCGGCGGTTTGGACTTAGCGCCGACACAATCAATTTTATTCCCACGGCGAACAGGATGGCATCGAGCGGCAGAAAAAGAATTGAAGCAGCGTACGTGGGAAGTGCAGCCTTCGGCCATCCGAAAGCCACCAACAACCGCGGAAAAACGAAGCAGACTTGCATGAGCGCGAAGCCGCCCAACATAATTCCAATAAAGAAAAATTCGAGCCGCTGAATTGGACTAAGCGATCCGCGCAACCAAGCGGATATGGCGCGGATCCGAGCGTCCGTGCGTGTAGCGTCGATAGGCATAACGTTTTCCTGAAGCGAAGCCACGTCGTCCTCAAAACGGCGTAAGCCTTCCTCGTTTGCGATTTCTTCCGGCGTGGCATCTTGCGGTTTGTCAGGCATAAAAGATTATGGTAGCGCCAACGGGAGTCGAACCCGTATTACCGCCTTGAAAGGGCGATGTGCTAACCATTGCACCATGGCGCCACAGAGTAACGCGCAGAAACGTTCATCGATTATCGAAGATGCCGCAGGAATTGACAAGAACGACTTCGACGGACTCTACTTCCAGCCTTTGCGTTCGCGCAGGCCGGTGATGTGCGCCACGTGATGCCTTCCGTGCCACGCGTACAATCCCAGCGTGTCGTCGAGCGACATTGCGCCGCGCTCGGGATGTTTCATCTTGCGCGCGAACTCCGCCGGGTTCATTCCGCGCATCAGATGGAGCCAGCGCTCGTGCAGCGCGTCGAACATCGCCAGCGAAGTTTCGACAGGAGTGGTCTTCGAATCGCTCAACTCCGCCCACCGCGTTTCGTTGTACGGCTTGATGGTCGGCTCGTCTTCCGTCAGCGCGAGCTTAAATCGCACGTACGCGTTCATGTGGCTGTCGGCGAGATGATGCACCACCTGCTGGACGCTCCAGCCGCCGTCGCGATAGGGCGTCGCGAGTTGCTCGCGCGTCAATCCCGCGACCGCTGCGCGCAGCTTCTTCGGCGCTTCTTCCACCTGTGCGATTAGTTTCCGCCGGTCGTCTTCCGAAGGGGCCGCGTTCGCCTGAAATTTTCCTACCGGATATCGCAACTCTGCATCGCTCATTCGTTTCCTCTTTCCACGGTCACGAAATTTATTCGTTGCTCTCCTTATACTCCTCGTACCACTCCATCTGAATCGCTTCCAACTTACCTTCGTTCGACAGCGCCGGGTCGCCTGTGAATCCGTCGAGCTCAGTCACCCACTTGTGCAAATCGGTGAAGCGTACCGCCAACGGATCCATGCCCGGAAACTTCTCCGCCAACCGGACCCCGATTTCTTCCACGTTATCCCAGTCAAAAGTTCCCGGCATGTTCGCTCTCCGCTCGTCGAATTTCTAGTGCTCCGCTTCCTTGGCGTAATTCTTATTCCACGACGGAATTTCCACCACAACGTCCTTCGTCCCGTCCGGCACGCACTGGCAGCCGAGCCGCGACTTCGGCGTCACGCCCGGCGCTTCGTCAAGCTGATCGAGTTCCGCGTCGCTTGCTTCGTTGCACGACTCGAGGCCTTCATGGACAATTACGTGGCACGTCGAGCATGCGCAAACACCTCCGCACGCATGGTCGAGCCCCATGTGGAATCCCGTGGCGATGTCGAGGATGCTTCCCGGCAAGCCATCGTGCCCGTAGGGAAATTTCGCCGGGTCTACTTCGACGGTTTTTCCTTCTTTCGCGAACGTCACCTTAAACTTCTGGGTCGCGGTCGTGTACTTAGCTTCCTCGATATATGGATTCTTTCCGCCCATCGCTATTCACTCCGCTGAAAATCGCCAGCTAAACGTCTTCCAGCCGCTTCCCGCCCACGGCTGCTTGCAAAGCCCTGTTCATCGTCAACTCGGCTAGGTTCGTCGTGGCCTGATTCACTTCGTCGATGCGCGTGCGCATTAATTTGTAATCCGTTCCCTCGACGGCCTCGCGCAGCGCAGCAACCGACTCATCAATCGTAGCGCGCTCTTGACGCGAAAGGCCCTGGGCATGGACACCCGTCAGAGCCTTCTCTGTCGCGCGCAAAATCGCATCCGCCTCGTTTCGCGCTTCGATGATTTGCCGCTGCTCGAAATCCTGCTCCGCGAATTCAATCGACTCTTCGAGCATCCGCTCCATCTCGGCGTCCGTCAGCCCATAACTCGGCTGCACTTCGAGCGTGCTTTGTTCGCCGGTGCGCAAATCGCGCGCCGCCACTTGCAGAATCCCATTCGCGTCAATCAGGAATTTCACTTCCACGCGCGCCAGACTCGCGGGCCCGGGCGGAACTTTCAACTGAAAGCGCGCGAGCGACCGGCAATCCGCGGCAAGTTCGCGTTCGCCCTGCAAAATGTGAATGTCGATTCCCGTTTGATTGTCGACGCCAGTTGTAAACAATTCCTGCGAGCTGGCCGGAATCGTCGAATTTCGAGGAATCAGCTTCGCCACCACGCCGCCCATCGTTTCGATGCCCAGCGACAGGGGCGTCACGTCGAGCAGCAGCATGTTCTTTACGCCGCTCTCCAAAATGTCCGCCTGCACAGCCGCGCCCAGCGCCACCACTTCGTCCGGATTCAATTCGCAATGCGGCGCGCGTCCAAAATAATCGCCGACGGTTTGGCGCACCAGTGGAATCCGCGTCGAGCCGCCCACCAGCACAATTTCATCCATTTCCGAAGGCTGCATTTTCGCATCGGCCAGCGCCATCTTCACCGGCATCATCGTTCGCGCGACGATTGGCGCGATGATTTCATCGAATTCGGCGCGCGTAATTGCCCGGTCATAAACGCGATCGTCAGGCAACGCAAATCGAATCGTCGCGCGAGTCGCGTTCGAAAGCTCGTGCTTCGTGTGAATCAACGTTTTGCGCAATTCCTGCACAGTTCCCGGATGCCGCTCAAAACTCACGCCGTACTTTTTCTCGATTTCTCCGCGCACGATCGCCGAGAGCGCGTTGTCGACGTCGTCGCCGCCCAGATGGGTGTCGCCGTTCGTCGCGAGAACTTGATAAATATCGCCCTCGGTGGTCGAAATCAATTTCAGGACCGAAATGTCAAATGTTCCGCCGCCGAAATCGTAAACCGCGACGCGCCCGCGCTTCTGCTTGTGCAGACCGTACGCCAGCGCTGCTGCCGTCGGCTCATTCACCAGCCGCAGCACTTCAACACCCGCGAGTCGCCCTGCGTCTTTCGTCGCTTGCCGTTGCGCGTCATTGAAATATGCCGGCACCGTGATGACCGCGCGGTCCACCGTATCCTTAAAAAAATCCTCCGCCCATGACTTCAACTCGCGCAAGATGAACGCGGAAATCTCCGGCGGCGTAAAATATTTATCCCCGAGTTTCACGCGAATCACGCCGCGGCTTTTTTCGTCGATGCGGAATGGGAAAATCTTCAGCTCGTCGCGCACGTCGTCGACGCCGCGTCCCATCAACCGCTTCACCGAATAAATCGTCCGCTCTGGTTGCGTCAGCAACCTCCGCCGCGCTGCCTCGCCTGCCACAATCGTCCCGTTCGCGTCCAGGCTCACCACCGAGGGGCACAGCGTCTCGCCGTACGGCCCCGGAATGCACCGCGGCTCACCTGTTGCCGGATCGACAAACGCGATCAGGCTGAACGTGGTCCCCAAATCAATTCCAACTGTCTTCCCCATGAACTTTTTCTATGCCTCTAATTCCTGTGCGACATTGCGCACCAAATTTTTAATATACGAGCGCCGGTTCAGCACTTCGTTCAACTTCGCGCTAACCGCGCGCCGCGCCGTCCCATCCGCGCTCGCGTCAATCGCGCTATCCCATTCGCTGAAAACATTCTGCAACTCCGCGTCAACCTCGTCTAATTTCTCCTGAAAATTCCCCTGCGCGTCAGTGAGCTTCCCTCGCAACGCTGTCAAATCCCCGCCGTCGGACGTTTCACCAGTCTTTGCGTCGCGCAATTCATCGAGCGATTCATTCAGCTCGAAAACTTCCTCAAGCAATTCAGGAGGCGCTTGCTGCTTCGTTGTGCCCTCTTTGCGAACGCCCTCGCACAGCAGCAGATATTCGACGCGCAAAACGGGCTCGCGCAGCGTCCGGTACGCGTCATTCAATTCCGACGAACGCTCCAGCGCCAAATTGCGCTCGAATTCCGACGCCCTCACGAAATTATCGGGATGCAGCTTCCAACTCAGTTGATGAAACCGCTGCTCCAGTTCCGCTTCGTCGATTTTCAGCTTTTGCGGCAGGCCGAAAAAGGCGAAGTAGCTCGTGGCATTAGAAAGCGGCTGAATTTTTCCGCACGCCACGCAGAAATGCCCTCCGCCCACGGCTGCTTTGCAGTTCCAGCAAGGGCCAGCCTGAGCGGGCGCAGCGCCGGTCTGTGTTTTTGTAGAGCTCATCTGAAATTTCCCGAGTGATTTTTGGCGTGGCGGCTGAGTCCAGCGGCATAGAACATCATCGCAATTCCCCCGCCGCGGACGTGAAAAGAAAGCAGAACAAAATCAGGCCGTGAAGGAACTCCCGCAGCCGCAGCTTCGCGTCGCCTGAGGATTCTGGAAAACGAATCCTTGCCGCACGAGCGTCTCTTCAAAATCTAGCGTGGTATTGGCAAGATAGAGAAAACTCTTTGCGTCCACGAAAACGCGCGCGCCATTCTCCTCGATCACTTTGTCGCGATCTCGCGCCTGCGTCTCCAGCCGCATCGCATACGACAGCCCCGAGCACCCGCCGCCCTGCACGCCCACGCGCAATCCGCCGGAGTCGGGCGGAACGCCTTCCTTAACGAGCAATTCGCGGATTTTCTCCGCCGCTTTTTCGGTAACGTGAATCATGGCCTTCGCCTCCCGCCGGCGGCCGTGAAACAAATCTCCGCCTGGCGTCGCGCGATTCCTCAGTTGCGACCCTTTAGCTATGCGCTTGCGCTGCGCTCGCCTGTGCGGCTGGGTCGCCTTCGCCGGCCTTTTTCTTCCAGTCGGAAATGGCTGCTTTGATCGCGTCTTCGGCCAGCACCGAGCAGTGAATCTTCACCGGCGGCAGCGAAAGTTCGCGGACGATGTCCGTGTTCTTGATCGAGAGCGCCTCTTCCACTGTTTTCCCGCGCACCCATTCGGTCGCGAGCGAAGAGCTCGCAATCGCCGAGCCGCAGCCGAAGGTCTTGAACTTCGCTTCCTCAATCACGCGCGTGTCGGGATTGATTTTCATTTGCAGCTTCATCACGTCGCCGCATTCCGGGGCGCCGACGAGTCCTGTCCCAACGTTCGGATCTTTCTTGTCGAGCGAGCCCACGTTCCGCGGATTGTTGTAGTGCTCGATTACTTTGTCGCTATAAGCCATCATTCCCTCCAGCAAATTTGGTCAGAGTTTCCGGTTCCCCATTCCCCACAAAAGACTTTACGCTGTCTTCCAATTCATCTTGCTCACGTCGGTGCCTTCCTTCGCCATTTCATACAGCGGAGAAAGCTCGCGCAAGCGATTCACGGTCTCGACCACGCGATTCGCCACGTAATCGACTTCCTCTTCCGTGTTGAATCTGCCAATCCCAAATCGAATCGACGTGTGCGCCAAATCCTCTCCGACGCCCAGCGCCTTCAGCACGTAGCTTGGTTCGAGCGTCGCCGAAGTGCAAGCCGACCCGCTCGACACCGCGACGTCGTTGATGCCCATCAGCAGCGATTCCCCTTCCACGTACGCGAAGCTGATATTGATGTTGTGGGGCAGATGATGCTCCATCGTGCCGTTGATAAACGTCTCGTCCAGCTTCGACATGATGGCTTCCCTCAACCGGTCGCGCAAAGCGCTCAGCTTCTTCGTTTCCTCGGCCATTTCCAGGCGGCAAAGTTCGCATGCCTTGCCGAATCCGACGATTCCCGGAACGTTCAGCGTTCCTGACCGCATCCCGCGCTCATGTCCGCCGCCATCGACCATCGCCGTCAGTTGCACCCGCGGATTCTTGCGACGCACGTATAGCGCGCCCACTCCCTTCGGCCCGTAAAGCTTGTGCGCGGAAATCGAAAGCAAATCGATTCCGTCTTTTTGTACGTCGACGGGAACTTTTCCCACGGCCTGCACGCCGTCGCTGTGGAAGAAAACGCCCTTTTCTTTCGCGATCTTGCCAATCTCCGCGACCGGCTGAATCACGCCGATTTCGTTGTTGGCATACATGATGGAGATCAAAATCGTCTCGGGAGTGATCGCGCGGCGCAAATCGTCCAAATTGATACGCCCGTCTTTCTCCACCGGCAAATACGTCACTTCGTAGCCTTCTTTTTCGAGGCGCTTGCAAGTGTCGAGCACAGCCTTGTGCTCGGTCACTTGCGTGATGATGTGATTGCCCTTTTCGCGGTACATCTCCGCGACGCCCTTGATCGCCAGATTGTCCGATTCGGTCGCGCCGCTCGTGAACACGATTTCCTTCGGCGTCGCGCCAATCAACTGCGCGATTTGCGCGCGCGCGTTCTCCACCGCTTCTTCGCCCGCCCAGCCGAAGGCATGATTGCGGCTCGCCGCGTTCCCGAATTTCTCGGTGAAATAGGGCAGCATTGCATCCACCACGCGCGGGTCCACTGGAGTGGTCGCGTGATTATCCATATAAATCGGTAGTTTAACTGCCATTCCTCATCCCCCTAAACTCTCAGCTCGACCACCTCGGAAGCCGGGGCGTCGTCAGCCATTTCTGAAATTGTGACTTTGCTCAGCATTTCAAGAATGCTGTGATTCACTTTGCGAAGCGGTTCTTTGATAGTGCAAGTGTGCGTCTGCTCGCAATTTCCATGATGCGTCACGCAGGATGTCAGAGACACTGGCCCATCAATCGCGTTAATCGTCTCAAGCGCCGTAATGGTTCGCGCGTCACGCGCCAATGTATATCCGCCGCTTGAGCCGTGCCGCGCCACCACCAAGCCGACTCGCGCCAGCTTTTGGAGCACCTTTGCCATCAAAGGCGCGGAAATGCCGTACAGTTCCGCGATGTCAGCGGCGCTACACGAGCCATCACTCGGATGCGTCGCTAGATGCTTCAGGGCGATGAGCGCGTAATCCGATTTTTTCGATAGCTTCAACATTCGCGCGTCCTCGACTGGATATACGACCCACTCAGTCGCATATTCATTCTAGGCGTTCAATCCCGCCCCTGTCAAGCACAACGATCGCTGCAAATCCTATATTAACATAGGCTTAAAACAGGACTAAACAGGTCGGGAATGCCGAATCGAGGAAACAGCAAGCGGTGTCAAACCGAGTTTGAACGGGGATATTGAGCTCGGAATGGCGTCTGGCCGGCGGTGGCTGACAACCCGCCGCGCATTCAATTTTCCGCGCGGTTACTTCCCTGCGCCTTTTTCGAAGTCGTCGCCGCGGATTCAGCCGCTCCCTTTGTCAAAATTTGGGCCGCCTGTTGGAGGGTAATGTCATTGGGCACGCGCTGGTAATTTGATTCGAGTCTCTTTTCATGCACGGCAATCGTTTTGAAGAACAGCGCCTTCCCATTCAATTCCGTATCGAGCAGCGTCATGTCCCAATGCGTGCCCGAAACATCCGCCTGCTTCACGGCAAACGTCCCGCCTTTATCCAAATGACCTAAGATTCCTCCGAAAAATTTCACTTCGCTGGTCAATCGTCCTCGCATTTCGGCCAGCCGTTTCACCTTGACATTGAGCACCATCACGCCGGACATGTGATGAAACACCTCGGCCTCACGCGAAGAGGCGTGAAACTTAGGATTGGGCGTGAACGTCAGCTTCACCAGATCGCCTTCTCTGCCTGCGTAGCGGTACTGCAGCGCGTCGGGAAGCATCTTAAGCAACTCTGTTTCCTTGTCGCCATCTGCCTTTAGCGTTTGCTGCTGTTTTTTTAATTCATCCAATTCCTTCATTAGCTTTTGAATCCGCGCATCTTCGGCGCGCTGCTGCTCCGCGTTCAAAGGCTTGCCGTTCGCGGCCAGCAGCCGGCTGACGTCACCATTCCTCGTTTCGATCACGTCGTACAGTTTTTCTTGACCATTTTTCCACTCTGCCTTTCGAAATCTCCACAAAGTGTGGTCGCTCTGCTCTGCCTTCACTTCGTTCGTGAGCACGTCGCGCGCCAATTGCTGCGCGTTGACTTTCGCGCCATGGCTCGCATCATCTTTCGCTTTCGTCTTCGATTTTGAGTTCGGAACTTGGGCTGCTGTTGAGACACTCGCGCCCGCTGTTATCACCATGATTGCGACAAAAAATGCGGAACTCAGCCAAACCGTTCCAAAGATGCCAATCCGGCCCTTGCCCTTCCCAAAAGACATCTCGCGCCTCCCCACAATTAAGATGATGGCG
Source organism: Candidatus Acidiferrales bacterium (assembly GCA_035943235.1). GTDB lineage: Bacteria > Acidobacteriota > Terriglobia > Acidiferrales > UBA7541 > DAHUXN01. The sequence continues at coordinate 5,992 of DASZCH010000074.1, read as the reverse complement.
CGCGGTTAAGGTCTCCATCGTTCGAGAAATTCTTCAATATCCTTCGGCCCGATCTTCGAAGTGTTTTCGAATCGGATGATTCTGACTCTTCGCGCGGACGCCCATCGCAAGAGCGAAAATCAGGCGCGATGCAAGCAGGGGCATCGCGATCCCGATACGTGTTCGAAACCTCATTTGTTTTGGTTTTCCGATGATCACTCGGGCATCAGCCGGTAATCATTTTAGTCCCAAAGGGCTCAAAGCTTCTATCGAGCCTGTCCGGAACTCGTCGCCCGGACACAGTTGGTCCTTTAACTTCGTCGTCAGGAGGACTAGAATTTGTGGAGTCGGTTGCGAAGCCCTCGAATATGGCAGTTGAAAAAAGATGATTCGTTTTTTGAACATTCGGCGTACGCAGGAAGAGCGGGCTGACCCTCTTCAGCCATTCGCGCTCGGCCACCTGGAAATCAGCGTGATGGAGATTTTGTGGTCGCGCGGCGAATCCAGCGTGCGCGATGTGATTCGCCAGCTTCCCCGCGCGCTCGCCTACACCACCGTGATGACCACTCTCGACCGCCTGTACAAAAAAAATCTGCTTGAACGCCGGAAATCGGAGCGCGCTTTTCTCTATTTGCCGCGGCTTTCGCGAGAGGCATGGGAGCGCAAACGCGCCGGCGATCTCGTGGCGGATTTTCTGGCGGGGTCACAGCGTTCGAGCGATTTGCTGATCTCGTGCCTGGTCGAAGCGGTGGGTCAGTATGACAAGGCTCTCCTCGACGCACTCGAAAAGAAAATCCGCACAAAACGCAAAGAGCTTTTTCGCCGGGGCCGCTCATGACGCTCCCTTACATTTTGCGTCTGGTGTGCCTCTGCTTCGCGTCATTTTTCCTGATTTATGCAGCACTGAGCCTCGCGGCGTGGCTCGTCGGGCCCTCGGCAATCCGGTTGGGCGAATCGATCAAGCCGCGTTTCGCCGCGCGCCTGCTTCTCGTCTTGCGCCTCTCGCCTGTCGCCGTGGCCACCTTCGCCGTGTTCGCGCTTTGCGTGCCCAGCTATTTGTGGCTCGAGCCGGATGCGAATGTGGAGCGCGTCGGCATCGCGTGCTGCGTCGTCGCGCTTCTCGGCGCCGCTATTTGGACCATTTCCCTTGTGCGAATTGTGCGCGCCGTTTCTGTTTCCCTTCGTTACCGCCGCCAGTGCGAACGCGAAAGTACCGCTGCCGTCGTCTCAAATGAGCAAGCACCCGTGCTCGTCGTCGAAAGTGACGCCGCAGTGCTGGCTCTTGCGGGCGTCATCCGCCCGCGCGTCGTCGTGTCGCGCGGCGTGTTGCAAGCGCTCTTACCGCATCAGCTCGACGCGGCCCTGGAACACGAGCGCGCGCACGAATTCTCGCGCGATAACCTCAAGCGTTTCCTCTTGCTTCTCGCGCCCGGCATTTTCCCGCTTTCACGCGGATTCGCCGCCATAGACCGTTCCTGGGCGAGTTTCACGGAGTGGGCCGCCGATGATCGCGCTGCCGCGGGAGATTCGCAACGTTCGCTCTCGCTTGCCGAAGCGCTCGTGCGCGTCGCGCGCATGGGAGCGTCTTCGCAGACATCTTTGTTCGTTAGCTCCCTAATTGAAGACGGCCGCGACCTCTTCATTCGCGTTGATCGCCTACTGGGTCTCGAATCCTCGGCCGAAAACGCACCTCGCAAAATGCGCGCTCTGTTTGCCGGTATTTCTCTCGTCATCGCCGGTCTTCTGCTCGCCGCGATGGCGCAGCCAGCTACTCTGTATTCCGTGCATCGCCTGCTTGAACGCCTCATCCACTAATTCTCAATAAGGAAGCAAACTACGAGCCCTGGTAGTAGTTTCTTGCCGAAAGTAACGTGATTGTGGCCATGGCAAGCCAAATTGCACGCCATCTATTTCAGATGTACACAAAAAGAATCCGTCTTGCTGTCATTTTCATTCTTGCTGTAGTTTTTATTCCACCATTCCCGCTGCCGCTTGTTGCCCAGACCCCTGATATTTCGACAATCCACGGTCAAGTTACCGACCAGATGCACGCGGCTGTTCCCGACGCGCAGGTGGTGGCGATAAATGCGCAGACTGGTCTGCAACGTACCGCGCGGACAGACAACTCGGGCAATTTCGCATTGGCAGGACTGCCGATCGGCGGCACCTACAGCATAAGTGCAAGCAAAGAAGGTTTTGCTGAAGCGAAGTTAAGCGGCGTCACGCTCGTCGGAGGAACTACCGCGGAGGTGAACCTCGTACTAAATGTGGCCGGCGCACAAAGTCAAGTCACGGTGACAGGCGCGGTTGGCGAAGTGCGAACCGACGAGCCGCAGCTTGGCGATCATTTGAGTTCGACACAGGCCCAAGAGACTCCGCTGCTCAACCGCCGAATCACCTATCTTCCCCTCTTGGATGCCGCCAACCGGCCCGCCATCAATCAAGGTGATGTCTTCATGAATGAAAACCTCTTCACCACGAATGGCACGGGGCGGCGCCAAACGTGGTTCGAAGTCGATGGCGCTAATGCCATCGACGCCTGGGGACGCCAGACCATTTTCAGCAACATTCCGCTCGACTCCGTTCAGGAAATGACCATCCTGACCAACGCATTCTCCGCGGAATACGGCCTCACGGCCGGCAGCGTGGTAAACATCGTCACAAAAAGCGGTGGCAGTAAATTCCACGGCCATCTTTTGGGACTGTGGCGGCCCTCTGCGCCGGAGGCGGCACTGTCAGGCTTCAATTCCACGACGGCCACCAGTGGCAACGACATCACAAATGACACCCTCAGGCAGACTTCTCTGGGTTTAACCGGGCCTCTTGGGAGCAGCGGCCGCACACACTTTTCGGTCGATGGCGAATATAGTTGGCAGAACCGCGCCTCGCCGGTCATTTCTCCGGTCGCGCCCGGGAATTTCATCGGAAAGTATCGCGGCTGGCTGGCCTTTCTCCGGCTGGATCATCAAATCAATACGAACAACAATTTGTTTTTCCGCAGTGGCGCGGACAGCTTTTACGATACGAACCCCAACGGCACGGTCGGGGGAAACAATCTTCCCAGCGTCGATCGCATCTTTAAGCGGCGCACCTATTCTGAAGAGTTGGGCGAGACGGCCGTGTTGACTCCGTCGTTGCTCAACGACGTCCGGTTGCAATTTCAATTGGCCTCTCCTATCACGGAGTTCGCTCCTGTCATTTTCGGCACGCAGTTTTCCGTTCCGATCACCGGCTTCGGCACCTTCACATCCGGCACATCGCAATCCGCGTCGCTGCAAAATCGTCAATACGAAATCAACGACACCCTGGCCAGCGTGCATGCTCGGAATTTGATTAAAGTGGGGGCGGATATAATTCACGCCCACAATGGCGGCGACAGCAAAGAATTCGGCGGGCCAATTTTTCTTGGCGCATTCGTCTACAACCCATGCACGCAAGGCATCTCGGCATGCGAGAGCCCTGCGTTTTTGAACGATATCAATAATGTTGCGAGCTATACGCAGAGCTTCGGCAATGGCGCCTACACGGTTGACGACAGTCTCGCCTCAGTCTTCGTTCAAGATGATTACAAAATCAGGCGCGATTTAACCGTCAATCTCGGTTTGCGCTATGAGGTCCAAACCTTTACGGATTCGACCCGGGGCTTTGCTCCCCGCGTCGGGTTCGCCTATAACCTCCACGATGACGACAAGACCGTGCTGCGCGGCGGATTTGGAATTTACTACTCACAGATCGTCGATAATGCCGAAGCGAATTACGCGCTGACCGGTCCCACAGGGGTGTTCAACTTCAGCGCGACGCCGGGTCAAGTCGGCTTTCCCGACAGCGTCTCTGCCGCTCCGTTGCCCGCATTCCCCCCCGGAGCGCAGGTGCCTGTACTCAGTCTTTATGTTCGCCCCGGAGAAAGCTCTTCTCTCAACCAATTCTTCCCTACTTCCGCGCTGATTGGATATCCTGACGCGCTTTTAAATCCGTATACCGAGCAATGGACAATTGGACTCGAACGCAAGTTATCGTCTGACTGGGTGCTCACAGCGGATTATGTGGGCTCGCACTCGCTGCGAATCAACCGCCCCCTGGATGTCGACGCGCCGTCGCCATTTATTCGCACAGCACAAGGGCAGACTCGTTCCGCGCAAGCGGCAAACTGCACGCGGCCCCTGTGGATATTGTTTTACCAACAGCAGGGGACGACGTGTGACCCGGCGGCTCCAACGAACCCGCAGCCACCGTACTCCGTCATCCAAACGGACGTGAACGACGGATTTGCGTTCTACGATGCTCTTGATGTTGACCTGAGCCATCGCTTCAGCCACGGCGTATCCATGCTCGCCAGCTACACCTGGTCGCACGCAATCGACAACGTGGATCCTGATATTCCGGGACAGAATCCCAATGATGCGAACTTCACGGGAAAGCAGGAAAAAGGCAACGCGATTTACGATCAGCGCAATCGTTTCGTGTTGAGCGGCGTTTATGCAGCGCCTCTTCAAATCAGGATTGGCGGGGTCGCCACATTCGGTTCCGGTTTGCCGTTCAATATCGTTACGGGATCGACGAATAGCGGCGACACGCGAGCCACCACGGATCGCCCCGTGGTCAATGGCGTGATTCTCGCGCGCAATTCGGGCCACGGCCGCCCGATTTATAGCGTCGATCCCTTCATCGAGCGCTCGTTCACCTTCGGCAGCGAACGTCTGCGGCTGGATCTACGCGCTGAGGCTTTCAACGTTTTCAACCACGCGAACTTCGTCGGTTACAACGGCACCTTTGGCAACGGTGTTGCGCTCCCCAGCACGCTTGGACAGCCGCTCGCCGGCATCACGAACCAGCTCCCCGCTCGTGAAATGCAGTTTTCTGCCAACCTGTCCTTCTGATCTGACTTTCCCCAAACAGATCGCGCAGAACGCGAGTGACACCGTCAAGCGGAAAAGATATTCTTGCGCGTGTCCTTGGGCGAGGCTGCATTCCTCTTCTTTGCTGCTCTGGTCGCGGGTGCGCTGAATTCCGTCGCGGGCGGAGGCAGCTTCATTTCCTTCCCCGCGCTGCTGTTCACGCGAATCGCGCCCATCTCCGCAAACGCCACCAACACCGCCGCGATGTGGCCGGGAACAATCGCCAGCACGGTCGCTTACTGGAAAGAACTGAAGGCGCCGCAAGTGCGCAAGCTGTTGCCGCCTTTGCTGGTGGCAGGCGTTGCCGGTGGCGTCGTTGGCGCGTCGATTCTGCTGCGCACGCCTCAGCATGTTTTCATGCGCATGGTGCCGTGGTTGCTGCTCGGCGCGACGCTGCTATTCGTGGCGAGCGGCCGAATCACGAAATGGGTGCGCGGGCGAAGTGGCCACGCAAACAGCCGGCGAATACTTTTTGTCGCGGGCCTGCTCCTGGAATTGCTGATCGCCGTGTACATCGGATATTTCGGCGCAGGTGCGGGAATTTTAGTGCTGGCGATGCTCGCGCTATTGGGCATCGAAAATATTCACGCGATGAACGGAATGAAAACGCTGCTCGTCAGTACGGTAAATTGCGTGGCGTTGGTCCTATTCATTTTTGCGAAGGTGATTGTGTGGCCGCAAGCGATTGTGATGTTGGTGGGCGCGGCTCTGGGCGGCTACGGCGGAGCGTACTACGCGCAGAAAATCAATCCCCAGTATATTCGCAAACTCGTCATTGTCGTGGGATTTGGCATGGCGGCATATTTCTTCATACGAAAATAAGAAGGGCTGACGAGTGCTTAGTGGGAAGCGGCCAGCAAAGAGCGAGTAAAAAAGCGGCTAAACTCTGACGTCTTCGAGAGCCTTGCGAAATTTCACTGTATCAACTTGATGGCGCGCACACTCGCGCGAGCCAATGAAAATCACGGGCACGTCGTTCGTGTAAAGTTCGCGCAACTCTTTGTCCTCGTCGATATTCACCTCGCGCAGCGGCGCGCCGAATTCGCGAAGAATGGGAAGAATCGCCGAGCGTGCGTCGTCGCACAAACGGCATTTCGGCCGCGAGTAAAGGGTGACGT
>DASZCH010000073.1:0-10579 GCA_035943235.1 Candidatus Acidiferrales bacterium | reverse complement strand
TGTGCAAGATTTTGGCGAACTTTTTCCGCCGGCAGTAACCCAAGAACGGAAACTTGGGCGCCGGATCCCTCAAGCGCTTCTCGTAAAGCGCCTTCCGCTTCCATCGAGCCCCGGCCCATTACAACCACCCGCAAGCCCGGCGCCTTCGTGATTACCTTCCTGACCAAGTACGAAATCTCTGCCGCTTCCCGCTGGCCTTGTGAGCCTTCTGTGATTCCAAACACAGCGATTGTCGCGACGTCACGCACTCCAGCGCCGCGACCGATGGCTCGCTCGTCAGTTTCCGGAAGATTCGCTCCAACAGGAATGAACGCGGCCTTCGCTGAATTTTTCGGCAACCACGGAACTTGCCCCCCAGGGACGGTCAACACGCCGCGCTCCGCCCAACGCAAAGTCAAACGCATCGTGCGGTATTGGAACGCGACTCTGACATGCTGTTTCCAGCCACGTGCTTGATCGTATCGGATATCGTGGAATACCACGCAAATCTTCGCGCCGCGCAATTTCAGAATCCAAAGTGAAGCCAAAGCGCCAACCGGAAATCCGCGTTGTGACCACATCAGCGCTGTATATTGAAAAAGAACCCAGTGCCCTCGCCACTGTTTGCTCTCTTTCCAAAGATGTCTCATGGCTCCCAGCCAGCCTTGAGTTTCCCAACGCATCTCGTCGATTTCCAAAAGCTCTCCGCGCCGCGCGAATGCCTCGCTCAACTGCCGGCAGTAATCGCGCACTCCATCCGTCGGCAGATCCAGCCGTCCCAGCAACGCGATGTACGCATCTTTGAAAACGGGCCCGGTTCGAACCGTTGCGTTATCTCTTGAAGCGGTTGCCACCGACTCGCTCCCGCTGCCCACGCAGCCACTCTTCAATTTCGGTGACGTCACCCAGGATCGTTCGCGCTCCCAGCGCGCGCAGCCGCCTCGCACGGACCCGGCGTTCCATGCTTCCGCGCGGCAACACTCCCAAAAAAGCCATGCCGGCAGCCTTCGCGGCAAGTGCGTCATCCACATTGTCGCCGAGATATATCGCCTTCGACGCCGGAACGCCGTCCAGAATCTGCAACAAACCTTCGGGGTCGGGCTTGGGCTTCGAAATGCCCTCCACCGTGACAATTGGCGAAAAATGCTGCCGTACCCTGAATCGTTCGAGTGTGTGGTCCAGCTCCACGCGTGTGCGGCCCGTAAAAATGGCGAGTCTCGCGCGGCGCGACAATTTCTTCAACTGCCTCGCCGGCAACAACCATCGCTCCCGAGCCACGTTCCCGCGTTTGCCATCGGCCCAGTAAAAACTCTCGAATTGCTTCTTCACTTCAGCGTAAGAAAAACGTCCGCCAAGTTTTTTCACCCACGCATGCGTCAGCGTCCAATCATCGTTGAACCCCGACTGATTCTTCCATTGATGGAGTTCCCTGCGCCCAACACGTTTCCCCGTGAAATGCCTGACCGTCTCGAGAACTGTCCTCTGATACGATTCACGCACGTCAACCAACACGCCATCCACGTCAAAGATAATTGTTTCCCACGTCGCTGCAGCGCTCACACTCGTCGTCGCTTTCACAAAAGGATTTCCAAGGCGTCAAGGAATTCGCGCATCTGCTTCGCCGTGCCGGCAGTAATTCTGACGAAACCCGGCCGTTCGAAGCTGACCGCCTGATCGCGAATTAAAATACCGCACTTCTCAAGCGAAACTGCTATCGCGCTGCCTCGCGCTCCAAAATCCGCCAGCACGAAATTCGCAGCGCTGGGAAACGTCCGCACGCCTAATCGCGAAAGCCCTCGCTCTAAGATGGTCCGGCCTCGCTGAATCTCTCGCACCACGCGACGGACAAACCCGCGATCGTTCAGTGCCGCCTCCGCTGCGACGAGAGCCGCCGCGCCAACCGGAAAAGGCGCTTGCGCCCGTTTCAGAATCTCTGCCACATCCCGATGCGCGAAAATACATCCAACGCGCAATCCCGCAAGACCCGCGGCCTTCGAAAAAGTCCTCGTGACCGCCAGATTCCGCCGTCGGCGAATCTCCGGCAAGACCGTGACGCCGGAAAATTCGAAATATGCCTCGTCCACCACCACAAGAGTGCTCGCCGCCGCATTCAAGATTGTTTGCAGCGTCCGCACATCGAGCAAATTCCCCGTCGGATTATTCGGATTCGCCAAGAAGAAGACCGACGGCCCCGTTTTTAACTCGCGCAGCACTTCACGCAGCGGGAATCGAATTTCGCGGTCGTAATGCAAGGCGCGAATTTTCGCGTCCCGTTGCTCCGCGTAAAACCGGTACATCGGAAACGTGGGCTCAACCAGCAACACGGAGCGTCCGCGCTCGACGTACACATCCGCGATCAGCCGCAACGCTTCGTCAATTCCGCCAACCACCAGCATCTCGTGCGGCCGCGCTCCAAACCGCGACGCCAGCCTGGCAATCGCTGACTCTTTTTCGGGATAGGTCGCCAATGTTAGTGCGTCGAGCCGCCGCAATGCCGCACGCACTTTCGGCGAGCAGCCCAGCAGATTTTCGTTCATGTCCAGACGCAGCTTGCCCGCGCGATTCTCGAGCATTGGGGGACGGTCGCGGCCTTCGGCGAGCGCCCGCCGCGGCATCACTCCGCGTTTTGCCCCGCGCATCATCGCCGTATCCGACACGCCGTATGGATACAAATATCTTTCGGAATTGAACGCGGGTACACGCTGGGAGTTCCCATATCGCAAATAAAAACCGCAGGAATCAAAGAGGAGTTCACTCTCCGGAAGCTGATGTCGCTTGTTCCGAAGAGTCAGACGCCTGCGAATCATCCGTCGAGGAGGCTTCGCTCGATGGCGACTCAGCGAGACTTGCAGAGGTAGCGGACTTTGCCGAATTATCGGCAGCGGGCGCGACCGCTTCTGTTTGCGACTCGAGCCGCGCCCCGAGGACGGCCGCAATCAAATCCACGACGATTCGCGCGCCGCGACCTTCGCTATCGCGTTCCGGATTGTACGCAGCGACTTCGAACGCTACCAACCGTCCTTGCTTCGCGAACACTTCCAGCGCCTGGCGAACATCCTCCAGTCGCAGCCCTCCTGCTCCCGGCACATCGGTCGCCTGAAAATCTTCGCTCGCAATCACGTCAACGTCCAAGTGCACAACCAGCTCGTTTCTGCCGCCGTGAATGCGCTCCACGGCCGCCTCGGCCGCAGCCACCGCGCCCATTTTCTGGATGTCGCTCGCGCGAAAAATCCGAATCGGAAAACGCGAAAGCATTTCCTCTTCCGGGGCGTCCAGCCGGTTCACGCCAAAAAGCGCCACGTCCGGGTCACGCACCAGAGGCGGCTCACCCCAGAAGCGAACCATCTCCGCCGCGCCGCGGCCTGTCAGATGCGACACCACCATTCCGTCAACGCATCCCGATGGCGACGTCGCCGGAATATTCAAATCAGCGTCGCGATCCATGTAGACGATGCTCGCGCCGCGATAATACCGCCGCACTCCCGCAATCGTCGCGAGCGCCGAAGAACAATCACCGCTGATAATCAGCGGCAGCCCACCGGTTTTCACTGCCGCTTCCACACGCGGCTTTAACGCCTCGAGGGCCTTCACGACATGAGGCAAATTCCTTGCGCGAGGAGTTTCTTCGTCCGATTGATAGGTCACGACAGGATCGTCGCCCATGTCGGTAACGCTGTAGCCCAGCGATTCGAGCCGTTCGACGAGTCCGGCGTCGCGCAACGCCTGAGGAGCCTTTTCATGCCCTGCCGCGAGCGCCGCCGCACTTGTTGGCGCGCCCAGCAAAATAATCTGCTTCGGCTGGCGCACGATCCGCACCGCCATGCGTTGCTCCTCTGATTGGATTAATTCTGCGGCTTAACTCGCCACGGGTTTCCGCCGCGCGGCAAGTTCCGGTGGCAGCGTAAACCGCACGTCCTCGCGGATCAAATCGAGGTCGCGCTGGTCCGTGAATCCGAAATTCGCCAAACGCTGGCTGACCTGTTCGACCAAAATCTCCGGCGCCGAGGCCCCAGCCGTCAGCCCCAATCGCGCGACCCCTTCGAACCACGCCGCTTGCAGATCGTTGCCGTCTTCAATCAGCCGAGCTGCGACACCAGCGCGCTGTGCCACTTCAACCAAACGATTTGAATTCGAGCTGTTCGCCGACCCGACCACCAGGATCATATCCACTTCGCGCGTGAGCGATTCGACCGCTTCCTGACGGTTTTGCGTGGCATAGCAAATATCGTCTGATGCCGGGCCGACAATTTTCGGAAATCGCTGCCGCAAGCGCGCAACAATTTCCTGTGTGTCGTAAAGGCTCAACGTGGTCTGCGTCAAATAGGCAAGCCGCTCCGGATCGTCCACCTGCAACTCGTCGACTTCCTCAACGCTCCCCACAACGACCGTTTGTTGCGGAGCTTCTCCCGACGTCCCCACAATTTCCTGGTGATCGCGATGGCCGATCAAAATCAGCGTGCGCTCTTCGCGCGCGAACTTGCGCGCCTCCAGATGCACTTTCGTCACCAGAGGACAAGTCGCGTCAATTACGCGCAAGCTGCGCTCGGTGGCTTCTTCGCGAACTCGCGGCGGAACACCGTGCGCGCTAAACACCAGCACCGCCCCCATGGGAACTTCGCCGATGGATTCGACAAAGATCGCCCCGCGCTGCCGCAACTGTTCGACCACATAGCGGTTATGAACAATCTCGTGGTGCACATATACCGGCGCGCCGTACGCCTCTAGCGCCAGCTCAACAATATCAACTGCGCGCACCACGCCCGCGCAGAAGCCCCGCGGACGCACCCGCACCAGCACCTTCCGACCGTTCCCTGTTCCACCGTTACCCGTACCTTGAATGTTCGTCAGGTCGCCAAGCATGTAAACTTATGTTACCCCATCCCGCCTCACGGCGTCACCCGCTTTCGCGGGGCTCGGTCCGCCGCGGCGAAGAGCGCAATTTCTTCCTTAATGATATCCTCGATTGCCCGATCATTCGAACAGAGGAGCGTTCCCGTGCTGCTGAAGGATAAAGTTGCCATAATCACAGGCGGCGGTCGAGGAATTGGCCGAGCCATCGCACGTCGTTTCGCTGCCGAAGGCGCGGCAGTGCTCGTCGCAGCTCGCACCTCAAAGGAAGTCGGCGCCGTCGCTGCTGAAATCCAGGCAGCCGGTCAAAAAGCGGCGGCCATCTCCGCAAATGTCGCTCAGGAATCCGGTTGCCTCCAGATCGTCGAAGAAGCCCGTAAACGCTTCGGCCAAATCGACATCCTGGTGAACAACGCCGGGCTCTTGGGACCGGTCAAGGCGGTCGAAGAAATTTCTCCTGCGGAGTGGGACGAAGTCCTCTCGGTGAACCTGCGTGCGCCATTTCTGCTATCCAGACTCGTTCTGCCGGAAATGTATAGCCGCGGCTCTGGATCAATCATCAACATCTCAAGCGTTGCGGGCAAAGGCGCGTTCCAATGGAACAGCCCGTACGCAGCGTCAAAAGCAGGCCTTGGGGGTTTTACTCGTACGCTCGCGGCTGAATCAGGCCGAAAAGGCGTGCGTGTGAACGCAATTTGTCCTGGCCCGGTTTCCGAAACGGAAATGTCACAAGCCCTCGGTAACGCTCTCGCGGAACGTCTGCACGAGGATCCGGAAAAGCTCTTTCAGGGATTTCTGCGCGGGATACTTCAGGGAAGGTCGCAAACGGCGGACGAAATTGCCGCCGCCGCGTTGTTTCTCGCCTCATCCGAGGCGAGCGCCATCACCGGCCAGACTATGAATGTTGATGGCGGAATGTCTTTTTACTGATCGCCTCGATGCGCCCCCACTGCTGGCGCACCACTCTTACCAACACGCGGCCGTTCGCTTCAGCCCACCCGAGCCCGCGGTCTCCAACCTCGCTCACAAGGTAAACGGCCAGCAGCAGCACCAGGAAACTGCCGAACAGAAGGCCAAAAATCAGGTACGCCGCGACCAACTCCTGGAAGAAATACATTTGCAGGGCAATCAGCGCGACAGCAACCCACCAAACCCACTTAGGAACACCCTTAATGCTCATTCGATCACTTACCCCCGGCTTGTTAGATGCAAGCAAATGACCAAGAAGACCAAGCCGGAAGTGTATCCGGCTCATTCACTTACCGGAAACGCCTCAAGCCGGCCTTCCGCCGTTGTGCTAGATAGATTCCCACAATGTGACTCATTTTGCGGAGTGCTATCGAGGGATTGCGCGAGTTGGAGACTCAGAATCAACCTCCCTGAGTTTCCCCACCAGCCCGCTGCGCACCAGCCACGCGAGCGTTTCAATGAAGAAATTCCGTGAAAAATGCTCGCGTTTGCCATCCGGCCAATCCCTCATCGAAACGTGCCGCGCCATCGCCGGAAGTTCCTGCTCATGGAAGACAAAACGGGGAGGCCGATGCGTGAGCCAGCGGATGTACTCGAAGGTCTTCCTCAACAGGCTGCCGGTCTGCTTCACAAGCCGCCTGTGAAGCGCGCCGCCCGCGGGGCTGATCCAGGCAAAGACCAGGCATTCGGGCGGCTCAGGCGAGAAAAACGAGTACCCATCGCCGTTCGTGAGGTAACCAACAAAAAATCCGACCGCTTGTCCGCTCGTAGGAGCTTTTCCGGCGGCCGTACTTCCCTTGCGAACCCCCGTCTTGGACGAGGCGACGAACCAATAACCTTGCAAGCTCCCCGCCCTCGCCACCACGGGCTTGTAGCCTTTCAAGTATGGCGCGGCCAGTGACCTGACCCAGGCAACCGAATCAGCAGGGGGCTTTCGAGCACGGCTCCGGCTCTGTCGGGCCTTACTCTTTGTTCGCTTCCGCGTAGCCGCTTTCTTCAACGGCCCTCGAACGGATAGCGATCGCCCGCCAACACTGCCGCCGCGATGCGGCGGCGCAGCGCAATCGTATCCACGGCGTCGCGCTTGGCGAAACGTCGCAGCACCGCGACCTGCGTGCGCAGATTGTCGCCTTCGACGGTCGCGGCCAATGCGGTGCGTGCCTCGCGCTCAATGCGATCAGCTGCGTCGGAAATGAACGCCCGCGTGGCATCCGCCATCAGCGACGCTGTTTCGCTGGACTTTCCGTTTGCCGTTTTTTGCGCGCGCCGCAGACAAGATTCCATCGCGTAAATTTCCATCACTACGTTCGCGAGCGACGCAACAATCTCCTGTTGCTCGGCGAGCTGTTCGCGGAATTTCTGCACCGCGGCGCCCGCGGCCAGCAGGAAAATCTTCTTCCCGTTCGCCACCAGCCGCTCTTCTTGCGCCAACGGCCCGGTCGGACCCTCCTCGAGCGACGGCCCTGCCAGAACCTCTTCCGCCAGTTTCATCGCCGCCGGAATCAACGGCAGCCCGCCCGCCATCGCGCGCTTCATCAGCATCTGGATAATCAACATGCGATTGATTTCGTTCGTGCCCTCGAAGATGCGGTTGATGCGGCTGTCGCGATAGGGACGCGCCACGGGATAATCCTCGTGATACCCGTAGCCGCCGAAAATCTGCACCGCTTCATCGACGCAGTAATCCACTACTTCGCTGCCATATACTTTGCTGATTGAGCTTTCAATCGCATATTCCTCGAGCATCTTCATCGCTTGCTCGGTTTTCGTCATTCCTTCGGGCAGATTCGCCATCGCGAAGTCGATCTGGCCGGCCGAGCGGTAAATCATCGATTCGACCGCATAGATTCGAATCGCCATCTCCGCCAGTTTTGTATCGATCAGCCCGAATTTCGCGAGCTGCTTGCCGAACGCCGTGCGTTCTTTCGAATATTTCGAAGCCGCTTCCAATACTTTTTTCGAGCCGCCCAGGCAATAGGCGCCCAGACTGAATCTTCCCGTGTTCAGCGTATTGAAAGCGACAATGTGCCCGCGTCCGATTTCATGTAACAGATTTTCTTTCGGCACCGGCGTATTCTCGAAAAACAACGCGACCGTCGAGCTGCCTTTGATGCCCATCTTTTTTTCTTCCGCGCCCGCGGAAAACCCCGGCGCGCCGCGCTCCACAAGAAAACATGAAAATTTCTCGCCATCCACTTTCGCGAACACCACGAACAAATCCGCGAACCCGCCGTTCGTGATCCACATTTTTTGCCCGTTGAGGATCCAGTTCTTTCCGTCAGGCGAAAGCACCGCGCGCGTCCGAGCGGCCAGCGCGTCCGAACCAGCCTGCGGTTCAGAGAGGCAGTAACAGGAAATAATTTCGCCCGTAGCAATTCGCGGCAGATACTTTTTCTTCTGCTCTTCCGTCCCGAAATAAACGATCGGCACCGTACCGATTCCCGAATGCCCGCCGTGCGTCACGGCGAACGAGGCATACGCAGAAAGTTTTTCGGCAAGTAATGTGGCGGAAACCTTGTCCAGCCCCGCGCCGCCATATTCTTCCGGAATTCCGCCGCCGAGCAATCCCACTTCGCCGGCTTTTTTCAACACTTGCGGCATCAGCCCTTCTTTGTGCTGTTCGAGCTCCGCCGCCAGCGGCAACACTTCCTTTGCCACAAACTCTTCCGCCGTCTGGCCAATCAGCCGCTGGTCGCCCGTCAAGTCGCCGGGCGTGAACACATCCTCGGGACGGCACGCGGAAATCAGAAACCCGCCGCCGCGCATCAAATTCTGCGTAGCTGTTGTCGTGCCCATGTGCCTCCTTGCTTCCCAGGAAATGTCGCCGCCGTTCGCGGCGCTGGCAAAAATTATCCGCCCTGTGCTGCCTCTTTGATTTTCTCCACATACTCCGCGGGAAATTCATGCTCCGCCGCGCCATCCAAAATGGTTTGCAGATAATGCGGTGCGGGACGCAACCCCTTATCCACTTTTGTCGCAATGTAAACTTGCGCGCCAGTCTTCTTGCCTTCGTCGTAGCTGACCGTCACTTCGATGCGCCGGTACTGTTGCGGTGCTCCCTCGTAACGGTCCAGATTGCGAAACGCGCTCTCCGGAATCCGGTAGAGCACGCCCTCGACAACCTTCCCCGGCGCCTGCCGAATATTCGCCGTCGCCACGCCGCCGCGCGCTTTGCGATTGAATACCAACTCGTAATTCTCCAGCTTCCCGCGATGCTCTTCCAGGACTTCCGCGCGCGTGCGCATCTGCGCCGAGTTCATATTGCTAGCATATGCAAAATACCAAGTGGCGGGTGCCGGCATTTCTTCCTGTGAAGCTGAATTTAAACTTGGGTCAACGACTTCACTATCTTAGCGGGATTCCCTACTACCGGTAAACGCCTGAATATTTTGAGGTGCGAAAAGTGTCAAAAAAATCGCTGCTTCAGGCAGCGCGCTCGAAAATTCCCGCCGCGCCCATCCCCCCGCCGACGCACATTGTCACCAGGCCGTAGCGTCCTTTGTCGCCGCGCCGCGCGAGTTCGCGCAGAATCGTCGCCGTCAATTTCGCTCCGGTGCATCCCAGCGGATGGCCCAACGCGACCGCGCCGCCGTTCGGATTCACGCGCGTCGGGTCAAGTTTCGCCAGCTTAATGACTGTCAAAGCCTGCGCAGCGAATGCCTCATTCAATTCGATTACGTCAATTTTATCGAGCGTGAGGCCCGCAAGTTTTAGCGCCTTCGGAATCGCGAACACGGGACCAACGCCCATTTCTTCCGGCGGGCATCCTGCTGTCGCAAATGACACGAATCGCGCCAGCGGTTTCGCGCCCAGCGAACGCGCGCGTTCTACCGACATCACTACCGCCGCGGCCGCGCCGTCGCTCATCTGCGAACTGTTTCCTGCCGTCACCACCCCTTTCGCGTGAAACGCGGGCTTCAATTTCGCAAGCGCCTCCGGCGAAGTGTCCGCGCGCGGACCTTCATCCGTGTCGAAAATCACCTTTGTAGTTTTTGGCCGCCCGCCATTCGAGCCGTCGAGCGACGTGAAATCCACCGCGACCGGTACCACCTCATCCTTGAATTTTCCCGCCGCGATCGCTGCGAGCGCCTTCTGGTGACTCTGAAAAGAAAATTCATCCGCCTGCTCGCGGCTGATCCCATATTTCTTCGCCAGATTCTCTGCCGTCAATCCCATCCCCAAATAAGTGTCGGGATAATGGTCCATCAGCCACGGATTCGGCGAGATTTTATTTCCGCCCATGGGAATCAGGCTCATGGACTCGACGCCGCCGGCCAGAATCACTTCGCCTTGCCCCGCCATTATACGCTGCGCCGCGATAGCGATAGATTGCAGCCCCGACGAGCAGAACCGATTAATGGTCATTGCGGACGCTTCCACCGGCAGGCCCGCGCGAATCGACGCGATGCGCGCCACGTTCATTCCCTGTTCCGCCTCCGGCATCGCGCAGCCCAAAATCACGTCTTCGATTTCTTTCGGGTCAAGCCCCGGCACGCGCGCAATCGCTTCGCGCATCACCATCGCCGCCAAATCATCAGGACGCGATGCGCGCAGCGTCCCTTTGAACGCCTTTCCCACCGCCGTCCGCACCGAGCTGACAATTACTGCTTCCCTCATGCCTTACCTCGAAAACCAATCCCGCTAGGATTGTTTCGTTTACTTCTGTTTGTCGTGCTTGTCTTTATTGGACGCCACAGCGCAGAAAAAAGCAACTCCGCGGCCGGACTCTGCGGTTTCGCAAAAGGAATTGTTGGAGGCTGCAATAGACCTCGCGTCCATTCGC